>CAKUFB010000277.1 GCA_934647145.1 uncultured Clostridia bacterium | reverse complement strand
CGATGGCGTTCACCTGGTTCACTCCACATTCCTCCATCTCGTCGTTACGCGCCTGCGCGCGGTGATCCGCATAAAAACACATCAAAATACTAGCACAATCTTATTGATTCGGCTTTGCGAAGCAGGCTAAATTCGTGTTATTTTGCGGCGAGAATGTGTCGAACGTTCGGTCTTTGAGCGCCAAAGGCACTTTGAGGCGGCTCAAACGGGAGTTTCACAGGCAAATCCGCATAACAAGGATACATTCTTGGAGTTTAATGAAAAACCGCGCCGACGCTTGCTCCGGCTGGTACAGGATGGTATAATGATCATGAGGTTAGCGATTCTTTAATGTTTTACTGAATGTCCGCCTGAACCTGCGACCGCTTGACCGAAGGAGGGAGTTTCATGTTCCGCTGGATTCTTGACCACGAAACCGCTGCCTTTCGCCGGGGAATCGCGCTGTGCCTGGCGCTGACGCTCGCGCTGTGCGGCCTGAGCTGGTACACCCGCACCCACTTCTCGGCCATGGACGCGCGCTTTACGCTGACCCGCCTGAGCAAAACCGAGGCGGTCGCCACAGATCGCCAGGGCAACGAGGCCGTGCTGACCGGCTCGCGCGAGCTGGGCCTTGACGGCGGCCCGCAAATCCTGACCTATCGCGGCGAGCGGATCGAGCACTTCATTTCAAGTGCGAACGCCCAGCGCAGCTGCCTGTTCCCCGACGGCGCGGTGCTGGCCGACCGGGAGATGAACGACCCCGACGCGCCGCACTATGCCGAGTACCGGCTGCTCAGCCGCATGGTGCGGCTGTACGAGAACAGGCCGCCGTTTGCGCGCCTGCTCATTGCGCTGCCGGTCTCGCTGATCGTGATGATTCTGGGGCTGCTGGCGCTGTGCTTCCCGGAGCGCAGCTGGGAGCTGAGCCACTTTCTGGAGGTCGAGGGCGGCGAACCGACCGCCTTCGCGCTGTACGGCATTCAGCTTACCGGCGTGCTGCTGATCGTCGCCGGACTGGTCAGCGCATGGTTCATCTGAGGGCGAAACCGCGGGCCGTGTCGCATGGAGTCGCTTCCAGGAGGACAGAATCGCCGCGTTTTGGGCGCGCAGCAGGTCAGAATGAAGCGCCCGGACGGGCCGTCCGCCGCCTGCGCGGAAGGTACAGTGGGGAAAAACACGGACGTTTATTTGAAAATAATCTAATGCGTTTTGCGGCCGTTCCTTTTCCGCAGGACACAGCGCGCATATCCTGCTGCGGTGAAAATTCATTATGAAATAATGACATTTTGATGCACGGCTGTTCCATTTCAGAGCGAAAACTGGAGAGGGTCTGCGTCCCTGACCGCCTGCATGACGACGACTTCACTGATCTCTGCAAGGGTGTTTGCGTCTATCAAAGAGGAGAATAGCGCATAAATAAGTACGCTGCCGGAACACTCTCTTTTTGGCGCTGCCAGTCTGTCAAAAAAACTGGAGAGATCGAGAGGGCTGCAGTCACTTCGAGCAGGCAGTCTGAAAGCCATCGCGCGGGGGAAACCCATTTCCCGGAGCGGTTTGATAGACTGTGCGATAACTTATAGCCGCGAAACCTTTTGCGCGCGGCACGTTGTACAGAATAAAAAATCACAGCGCCGAAAGCCAGACGGTTTTCGGCGCTGCGTTGGCGTCCCCGGCGCGATTCGAACGCGCGGCCTTTCGCTTAGGAGGCGAACGCTCTATCCTGCTGAGCTACGGAGACATGAAGCGTTAACTCGGTTATTATGCCACAGGCGCGTGGATTTGTCAAGGGTGAAATTGGCTCAAATTCGATCAAATCGGATATTTTGGGGCAATTTTAGGCGGCGGAAGAAATTGGGGCTTGTGCGGAAAGGCAAACGGGCGTATAATAATAGATACCCATAGACAAAAGGAGGCGCGGCGTATGCTCATCCATCTGGGGGACCTGGTGCAGATGCGCAAGAGCCACCCCTGCGGAAGCGACCGGTGGATTATTACGCGCACGGGCGCGGACGTCAAGCTCAGATGCGAGGGCTGCGGCCGGGAGGTCATGCTGGACAGGCCGGTCTTCGAGAAGCGGGTGAAGAGGATTCTGGCGAGCGCCGAGCCGGACGCCGCGAAGGAGTAAACCATGAGGAGAGAAAAGAAGAGCGCGAGGAAGGGCAAAAAGAGCGTGGGCCGGGAGATTCTGTCCTGGGTATACTGCCTGGCGGGCGCGGTCGCGGCGGCGCTGCTGATTCGCACGTTTCTGTTTCAGGTGATTCACGTGCAGGGCGACTCGATGCTCGGGACGCTGCACAGCCGCGACATGGTGTACGTCTCGGAGCTGACGGCGCGCATCGAGGGCTACGAGCGCGGCGACGTCGTGATCTGCGTCTATCCCGGCGCGGACCATCAGTGCGTCAAGCGGATCATCGGCCTGCCGGGCGACACCATCCGCGTGGAGAAGGGAACGGTCATCCGCAACGGTGAGCCGGTGGAGGAGCCTTACCTGACCCGCACAGCCAGCTATTCGACGGAGGAAATCACCCTGGGCGAGGGCGAATACTACGTGCTGGGCGACAATCGCCCGATCTCGCACGACAGCCACTCCCCGGACGTGGGGCCCGTGACCGACATCGTGGGCAAGGTGCGCTGCGTGATCTGGCCCCTGAGCCGCATCGGCACGGCGCTGGAATAAAGACGGAAAGGAAGAAGGACTATGCCTGAAGAAAACGAAAGACCGGCCGGCGGACAGAAAAAGCTGCTGGAAATGCGCGAGGAGGAAAAGAAGCCCTTCTGGACGCCCGAGCGCAGGAAGGACGCGCGCGAGTGGGTGGTGTCGATCGTCACGGCGCTGATCGCGGTGCTGATCATCCGCTCCTTCCTGTTCACGATTATCCGCGTGGACGGCAGCTCGATGACCGACACGCTGCAGCACAACGACCGGCTGTTCGTGACCGTGCTGGACATGAAGCTGCACGGCCCGGATCGCTTCGACGTGGTGATTACCCACTACGACGACACCCGCAAGGAGTACGTCAAGCGGATCATCGGCCTGCCCGGCGACACGCTGGAGGTCAGAAGCGGCGTGCTCTACGTCAACGGCGAGGCGTACGAGGAGCCCTTCCTTTCGCCCGAGCGCATCGTGAACTACTCCCTGCCGCAGTACGACTTCGGCCCGATCGAGGTGCCTGAGGGAAGCTACTTCGTCATGGGCGACAACCGCGACAACAGCCGCGACAGCCGCCGGGTGGGCTTCCTGTCCGAGGACAGGATCGTCGGCAAGGTGAGATACATCATCTGGCCGCTGAACCGCATCGGCAGCGTGGGCGGCAGCGAGGTATACAACAAGTGAACATCCAGATTTACGCCGCCAAGCGCGATTTCGACGTGCAGAAGGCCGAGCGCTACTTCAAGGAGCGCCGCATTCCGTATTCCTTCGTCGATCTGGCCAGGCGCCCGCTCAGCCCAAGAGAGCTGGAATCGGTGCTGCGGTGCGTGGGAATCGCCGCGCTGGTGAAGGAAACAGACGACTGGCAGGCGCACTATATCCTGCAGCTGAAGGATCCGCAGGCCGCCGCAAGGGAGCTGTGCGCCCAGCAGAAGCTGCTCAGAACCCCCATTGTGCGCAATGGACAGAAGGCCACCGTGGGCTTCTGCCCGGACGTGTGGAACGAATGGAAATGACATACGTGAGGTAAGCCATGGACAATACCACGAAACAATCCCGTGCGGGGGGACGCAGCTACATGATGCGTTCCGAAAAGCGCCCCGGCATGCGCGCTCCCCGAAAAAAGCCGCCCCGGCGCAGGCTGTACAAGCTG
>CAKUFB010000276.1 GCA_934647145.1 uncultured Clostridia bacterium | reverse complement strand
CCAGAGAAAACAGGAACTTAGCCCGCGCCGGATTGACAAGCGGCGCAGTTTGTGCTACATTGTCTCTGTCGCAAAAGATAATTCGCATTGTGAAAGGATGATACATCATGAATCAGCTGAAGGGCGCATGTATTATCGGCCAGTCGGGCGGCCCGACCTCCGTCATCAACGCTTCCGCGTACGGCGCGATCAAGACCGCGCTGGAGAACGAGAACGTCACCCGCGTGCTGGGCGCCTTGAACGGCATCCGCGGCGTGCTGGACGACAACCTGATCGACATGGCCAAGGAGGATCCCAAGGAGCTGGCGCTGATGAAGCACACGCCCTCCTCCGCGCTGGGCTCCTGCCGCTACAAGCTCAAGGATCCCGACGTGGACGATACCGACTATCAGCGCATCCTGGAGATCTTCAAGAAGTACGACGTGCGTTATTTCTTCTATAACGGCGGCAACGACTCCATGGATACCTGCAACAAGATCAGCAAGTACTGCCTGAAGCACGGCTATGAGTGCCGCGTGATGGGCATCCCGAAGACCATCGACAACGACCTGGCCGGCACCGACCACTGCCCGGGCTTCGCGTCCGCCGCCAAGTACATCGCCACCTCCACGATGGAAGTGTACTGCGATTCCCGCGTATACGACACCGGCATGATCACCATCATGGAGTGCATGGGCCGCCACGCGGGCTGGCTGACCGCCGCCGCCGCGCTGGCCAGCGTCAACGGCAACGGTCCCGACCTGATCTACGTGCCCGAGGTGGACTTCGACCTGGATACCTTTACCGCCCGGGTCAAGGAAATCTATGCTGCCAACAAGAAGTGCTTCGTCGTGGTGTCCGAGGGCATCCATGACAAGGAAGGTACCTTCATCGCCGAGTACGCCAACAAGAACATGGCCAAGGACTCCTTCGGCCACGCCCAGCTGGGCGGCACCGCGGCCTACCTGGCCAACTACATCAAGGAGCAGACCGGCGCCAAGGTTCGCGGCATCGAGCTGAGCCTGCTGCAGCGCTGCGCCGCGCACTGCGCCTCCCAGACCGACGTGGACGAGTCCTTCGCCGCCGGCAAGGCCGCCGTGGAAAACGCCGTGGCCGGCGTGACCGACAAGATGGTCGGCTACAGGCGCGTGATGGTGGACGGCAAGTACACCTGCCAGATCGAGCTGTTCCCGCTGGACGTCGTGGCCAACACCGAGAAGAAGGTTCCGCTGGAGTGGATCAACGCCGCACACGACGGCATCGAGCAGGGCTTCATCGACTACGCGCTGCCGCTGATTCAGGGCCAGCCCGAGCTGACCTATGAAAACGGCCTGCCCCGCTTCGTCCGCCTGAAGAAGGTCAAGGCGTAACACAGGTTGCATACAAAGGCAGACAGCTGGATACGCCACGCTGTCTGCCTTTTTGGAAAAACAGGGGGGAGACCTCCCCCGCAGAGCGCTCAACGTATCGGAAAGAGGAGAAAACCCATGTTCAGCGGCCGCCTGTGGCAACTGTTTCTCGAGTCGTTTCCAAAGATCCTGCTGCCCGGCCTCACGGTCACCATTCCGCTGACCGCCATCGCCTTTTCCTGCGCGCTGGTGATCGCGGTCGCCGTGGCGCTGGTGCAGTTTGCCCAGGTGAAGGTGCTGCGCAAGGTCGCGCGGTTCTATATCTGGATATTCCGCGGCACGCCGCTGCTGGTGCAGCTGTTTGTGGTGTTTTTCGGGCTGTCGAGGGTGGGCATATTGCTGCCCCCGTTCCCGGCGGCGGTGATCGTGTTCTCGCTCAACGAGGGCGCGTACTGTGCGGAAACCGTGCGCGCGGCGCTCGAGTCGGTGCCCAAGGGGCAGCTCGAAGCCGGACTGTGCGCGGGGCTGAGCTACCTTCAGACCATCTTCCGCATCGTGCTGCCCCAGGCCATGCGCACCGCCTTTCCGCCCCTGTCCAATTCGCTGATTTCGATGGTCAAGGACACCTCGCTGGCGGCCAACATCACGGTGACCGAGATGTTCATGGTGACGCAGCGCATCGTGGCGAGGACGTATGAGCCGCTGCTTTTGTACCTCGAGGTGGGCCTGATCTACCTGATCTTTTCGACCGTGCTGACTAGGCTGCAGGGCGTGGGGGAGAGGAAGCTGGCCAGCCGCGGACACAAGGAGGGATGAGGTATGCTGGAGGTGACCGGCGTCAAAAAGCGCTTCGGGGAGCTTGAGGTGCTCCGGGGCGTGGATCTTTCAGTGGAAAAGGGCGACGTGGTGGCCATCCTCGGGCCGAGCGGATCGGGCAAGACCACGCTGCTTCGATGCATGAACTTCCTGGAAAAGGCCGACGAGGGCCGGATGCGCTTTGACGGCGAGCAGTTTGACCTGCCGACCATTGCGAAGAAGGACGTCGCCCGCCTGCGCAGGAAGACCGCCTTCGTGTTCCAGAACTACAACCTGTTCGCCAACAAGACCGCGCTTCAGAACGTGACGGAGGGGCTGATCGTGGCGCGGAAAATGCTGAAAAAAGAGGCAGTTGAGCGGGGAGAGGCGGCGCTTGCCAAGGTCGGCCTGTCCGAGAGGCGGGACTACTACCCCTCGCAGCTCTCCGGCGGCCAGCAGCAGCGGGTGGCCATCGCCCGCGCGATGGCGGTCGATCCCGAAATCATCTATTTCGACGAACCGACCTCCGCGCTCGACCCCGAGCTGACCGGCGAGGTGCTCTCAGTCATGCGCAGCCTGGCCGAGGAGGGCATGACCATGCTGGTCGTGACCCACGAGATGAGCTTCGCGCGCACGGTGTCCAGCCAGGTGGTGTTCATGGAGCACGGCGTGGTCGTCGAGCGCGCGCCCTCCCGCGAGTTCTTTACGAACCCCAGGCAGGAGCGCAGTCGGGCGTTCCTCAGAAACCTTCGCGACCAATTTGACGATGAAAAGGAGTGAGCTATCCGTATGAAGCAGATGAAGAGAGTTCTGGCAATGATGTGTGCGCTGGCGCTGCTGACCCTGAGCCTGAGCGGCTGCGCAAAGAAGCAGGAAAGCGCCGATCACCTGGCGCGCATCAGGGAAAAGGGCACGATCACCGTGGCCATGGAGGGCACCTGGGCGCCCTGGACGTATCACAACGAGCAGGACGAGCTGGTGGGCTACGACGTGGAGGTGGCTCAGAAGATCGCCGAGAAGCTGGGCGTAACCGTGACCTTCGTCGAGGGCGAATGGGACGGTCTGCTGGCAGGCCTGGACGACGGCCGGTATGACCTGATGGTCAACGGCGTGGGCATCACTGCCGAGCGTCAGCAGAAGTACGACTTCTCCACCCCCTACGCCTACAACCGCACCGCCGTTATCGTGCGCGGCGACTACGACGAGATCCATTCCATGGAGGATCTCAAGGGCAAGAAGACCGCGAACACCATCTCCAGCACCTACGCTACTCAGGCCGAGAAGTACGGCGCGACCGTCACCGGCGTGGACGACCTGAACCAGACCATCGAGCTGCTGCTGGCTGGCCGCATCGACGCGACGCTGAACGCCGAGGTCACCTTCAGCGACTATCTCAAGGCGCATCCCGACGCGAACATCAAGGTCGCGACCTTCTCCGACGAGGTGGAGCAGGTGGCCATCCCTGTGCGCAAGGGCGAGGACGGCGCGTCGCTGCTCGCGGCGGTCAATCAGGCGCTCAAGGAGCTGGCCGAGTCGGGCGAGCTGACCGCGCTTTCCGAGAAGTATTTCGGCATCGACATTTCGAAGGCCCAGTAAACACACGCCCGCCGCGTAAAACGGACGTGATTCCTGCGACAGGCGGGGAGGGGGTACGGGGGAGGGGGCGCG
>CAKUFB010000275.1 GCA_934647145.1 uncultured Clostridia bacterium | reverse complement strand
GAGCACAGCCGGGGCCAGACGGTCTCGCCGCGGTGCTCGATGCCCGCCCACTGATACTCGCCGGCCAGGTAGGGCAGCGACATGACCTTCTTCCAGGTATTTTCGCGGGAGAGGAAGCTGCGGTTGGTGTCTCGGTCATAGCCGCAGATATAGCCGCGGGCGGGGGAGTCGGCGTAATACCAGCCGCGGGTCGTGCCGGTCGCGCAGCACTCGGTGATGACGAAGGGCTTTTCCGGGTGCTTCTCGTGGATCTTTTCCCAGTCGAGCAGGTTATAGTTCACGCCGACTACGTCCACGCTGTTCATCACGTCGCAGATCAGCGGGTCGTTGCTCACGGCGGTGGTGACGGGGCGGGTGGCGTCCAGCTTGCGCGCCGCGGCCATCATCGTGCGGGCGATGCGGAAGCCCACGCTGGTCATATGGGTCGGCTCCTCGTTGCCCACGCTCCACAGGATGACGCAGGGGTGATTGCGGTCGCGCTTGATGAGCATTTCGAGCTGCGCCATGCCGTCCGGCGTGGACTCGAACCAGCGCGTTTCGTCCATGACCAGGAAGCCCAGCTCGTCCAGCGCGTCCATCGTGTAAGGGTGATGCGGGTAGTGGGCGGTTCGGTAGCCGTTGGCGCCCATCTCCTTCATCAGCTGCAGGCGGTAGCGCTGCACGCGCTCGGGCACCGCCTTGCCGGTCAGACCGTAGTCCTGGTGGCAGCAGACGCCCTTGATCTTTACATGCCGCCCGTTGAGGAAGAAGCCCTCGTTCGCGTCATAGCGGATGGTGCGGAAGCCGAAGCGGTTTTCCGCCCCGTCGATCACCTCGCCGCCCGCCAGCAGCTCGGTCTTTGCGGTGTACAGGTGCGCGTCGTCCACGTCCCAGAGAAGCGGCCTTTCGACGGTCATTTCCTGATGCAGCGTCGCCTTGCCATAGGCGGGCACGGTCAGACCGCCCTCGGCCTGCGCCGCGCACGCGCCCGTTTCGTCGAAGAGCCGCGTGCGCACGGTGACCTCGCCGTCCGTCAGCCGGTCGCAGCGAACCGTGGTCTCGACCGGCACGCGCCACAGGTCACCCTCCAGCTTTTCAGGGTGCACGTACACGCCGTAGCGATCCAGACTGACCGTCTCCGTGACCTCGAGAAATACGTGGCGGTAGATGCCCGCGCCCTCGTACCACCAGCCCTCGTGCTCGCCGGTCTCGATATGCACGGCCAGCACGTTGTCCGCGCCGTACTCGATCAGGTCGGACAAATCCACCTCGAAGGAATTGTAGCCGCAGTGGTTGTGCAGCATGCGGCAGCCGTTGAAGTAGACGGTCGAGTGGATGCCCACGCCCTCGAAATAGACCACGACGCGCTGGTCCCTTTCAGGCGCGTCCAGGGTGAAATGGCGGCGGTACCAGGCGTTTTCGTACCTGAAATAGCCCAGCGTCTCGTTATTGTCCTGCCTGGGCTCCTGCGCAATGATATAGTCGTGCGGCAGGTCGACGCGCGTCCAGGTCTCGTGGCTGATCAGGCCGTGCTCGGAGTAATACTCGCCCCCGTCCAGGTATTCGCGGGCGGCCGGGCCGGTTCGCTTGCGCTCGGTCTTGGCCTCGATGTACATCGGGGATTTGAGCCTGGCCTCAGGCACCTCGATCTCGCCCAGGTGGAACTGCCAGCCCTCATCCAGGCAAATGATTCGTCTCATGTCGTTCCCTCCCGAAATTGTGATTGTCTGAGACTATGATAGCGCAGGTTTGTGCCTGTGACCATACATTTTTCTGCGGAAGGCATGCACAAAGCTGCGATTTCCGCAAATTCAGCAAGATATAGAAAAGCAGCGCGACCGAAGTCACGCTGCCTTTCCTTACGCCCTCACGCGAGGGCGCGATGCTTGGGAAGGGGAATTAATAGTACATGTTGTACCAGTCGTTCAGGGAGGTGGTCAGCTCCTCGAGGCCGCGGCTCGCGAGTTCGCTCTGGAACGCATCCCACTCAGACATGTCGCGCTGGCCGATGATGAACAGCGTGGTCTGCTCGCTGGCATAGTCGGTCACGCCCAGCTGCTGCTTGAGCTCGACATAGTCCTCGTTGGTGGGCATGAACTGAGTGTACTCGGGCACGGAGATCACGTTGCTGCGCTCGCGGGAGGCCAGCACGCCGTTGAACGCCCAGTCAAATCCCTTGGCGTACAGGCGGACATAGAAGGAGGGAGCGGTCGCCAGCACTTCGTAGCAGATCTTCCAGCCGACGGCGTTCTGCTCGTCGAGGGTCTGCTTGATCTTGCCGTCCGCGTTCACGGTGTAGTCGGTGCCTTCGATGCCGTAGTCCTGAACCTTCTTGGCGGCGTCGGTGGCCATGTAGTTGATCCACTCGCAGGCCAGGTCGAACTTGTCGCTCTTCTTGGTGGGCACGGCGGCGTACAGCTGCACGGGCACGGTCTCGCCCAGGATGGCGGGGGTCTCGGCGTCCTTGGTCATCTGGGTCAGATAGCCCAGCTTGGAGCCTTCGATGTTGTCAAAGACCTTGCGCAGGGAGGTGGCGGGAGAAGCCCAGCCAGCATCGGCGGAGTAGGCCTTGCCGGAGGTGAACTGCTCCTCCAGGGTGGTGGTGGAGGTGGTGCCGAATTCCTGGTTCAGGATGCCCTCGGCGTACAGCTTGCGGACGTACTCGACGTACTCCTTGTACTCGGGGGTGGTGAACAGGTACACCAGCTTGCCGTCGACCAGCTTGGTCTCGCCGCGCACGCCGAAGGCCGCCTTGATGGATTCCAGACCGGTGCCGGCCAGCGGGATCATGTCAGGATACTTCTCCTGAACCAGCTTCCACATCTGGTAGTATTCCTCGGAGGTCTGGGGCTCCTTCTCCAGGCCCAGGGTCTCGAAGATGTCGGTACGGGCGACGATGCCGTTGCCGTACTTCATCTCAGCCTCTTCCTGAGAGGAGGGGAAGCAGTACATATGGCCGTCGATGGTCACGTAATCGAGCGCGGCCTTGGGGATCAGGTTGGTGTAGTCAGCCATGTTCTTGATGGCGTCGGTGGTCTCCACGAAGAGGCCCTGGGGCGCCCAGGCCTGATAGTTGACGTAGGAGACGGACATGATGTCGGGCAGCTCGTTGCCGGAGGCCAGCATCAGGGTCTGCTTCTGGGTCTCTTCAGTGCCGTTCTGCAGCTGATATTCCCAGTTCATCTTGATACCGGACTGCTCGTCGTGCGCGCGGGTGATGCGGTTGTCGTAGTAGGAGCCGTCGGCCTCGGTGATGTTGTTCATCAGGTTGTGATAGCGCCAGCGGATGTTCAGGGAACGGTCCTCATCGGCCAGGCTGAACGAGCAGCAGGACAGAACCAGCATGAGGACAAGGATCATGGAAACGATCTTTTTCATGGGGTGAACCTCCTCATTTAATTGACTGCGGATCGAGCCGCAGTAACCTATCTTCAAGGGGATACATCCGCATGAATGCGCGCCTGAAAAAGTAAAATATCCCAAGCCATATTCACTTTTCAAGCACGAATCCATACGGGATGAGCCCTTTGAATTCATTAAGAATTATCTCACATTTTGTTGTGCTTGTCAATAGCTTTCTGAGAATTTGGCGCAGAAATAAACGTTGCACTGAGAAATAAAGTTTGCACACTGCGTTTGAGATATCCGTTAATTACGGGATATATGCGCATGGCGCAAATAAAATCCATATAAATAAACGCGCAAAGAACCCCTTGCGAAACGGGATCCCATGCGCGTTAAATTATAATTGAGACTATGTTTATTCCTTGACGGCGCCGATCATCATGCCGCCTACGAAATACTTCTGCAGGAAGGG
>CAKUFB010000274.1 GCA_934647145.1 uncultured Clostridia bacterium | reverse complement strand
ACGCCGCTGGGCGCGATTGAAAGTTCGAGAGGGTTGCGACCCTCTCGAGCTCTCCGGGGTTTTTCGACAGTCTGGCGATTCCCTGAGGGGAATCGCATTGTCCGGGCGGCTGCGGCCGCCCGGAGGAACGCCCCGACGCACCATGCTGATTCTGCGGCGCCGCGATCGTCAGCGGACAAACTTCGGTGGGGGTCTGGGGGAGCGCGAAGCGTCAGCGGAGCCTCCCCCAGCTACCCCCGAGGCCAATGCACTTTCTAAACGATATGGAGGATAAAGCAATGAGCGAGATTTCTCTTCAGATGTATACCCTGCGCAATCACATGAAGACCCTGCCCGAGCTGGAGGATACGCTGCGCCGCGTGGCCGGGATCGGCTACAAAAACGTGCAGATCAGCGTACCCGCCTTCGCGACGGTCGAGCAGGTGGCCGAGCTCCTGGACAAATACGGCCTTTCCGCCGACTCGGTATTCGCGCCCAGCCTCGAAATCACGAGGCGCATGGACGAAATTCTGAATCACAGTAAGGCGCTTAAAACCCGCGTGCTGCGCACCGACTCGATTCCCGCCGACTGGGCGAAGTTCGAGCAGGGCTTCCACGACTATGCGAAGGTACTCAACGAAGCCGGGCGCGCGCTGAAGGAAAACGGCATGGAGATCCTGTACTATCACTTCCACGCCTTTGAGTGGATTCGCTTCGAGAGCGGCGTGCGCGGCATCGACGTCCTGCTCAATGAGACCGACCCCGACTGCGTGGGCTTCCAGCCCGACGTGTTCTGGCTCACCAGCGCCGGCACCGAACCCTCCGAGAGCATCGGCCTGTTCAAGGGCCGCGCCGCCTACATGCACGTCAAGGACTACGCCATCACCGCGCGCACCGAGCATCTGGAGAGCGTGCCGCGCGCCTACGCCCCGGTCGGCCAGGGCAACCTCAACTGGCCCCGCCTGATTCCCGCCGCCCGCGCCGCCGGCATCCGCCGCTTCGTCGTCGAGCAGGATGAGTGCCAGGGCGACGAGTTCGCGCGCGTCCGCGAGAGCTTCGAGGCGCTCAACCGCATGGGTGTGCACTAGGCGTCCCTCAAAATAACAACAACCGGAGCCTTCCGAGTGAAGACTCCGGTTTGCATTTGCCCGGGTTACTTCAGGCCCAGCGCCTCACGCAGCACCGGCTCGAGTACGTCGGCCATGCGGCGGAAGCCCAGGTCGGTGGGGTGACAGCCGTCCACGGCGCAGTCGAAGCGCTCCCTGTCGCCGAAGAAGGTCTCGCCGTCGACGAACCAGACGCGCCTGTCGCCCCGCGCGAGCGCGTTTTGATAGGTTCTGCGGATGATCTCGCGGCGGCGGGCGTTGACCTCGACCGTCGAGCCGGGATTGGTGTCGAAGTCAGGCTTGGTGAGCATGAGGACGGGCAGGTCGGGCTGCGCCTCGCGCACGGTGCGGAAGAAGGCCTCGTGGCTCGCCTCCAGGTGCTCGGGGGAGGACGCGTTGTGGTCGTAGTCCAGCACGAACGCGCTCATGGGCAGGGAGGCGATGTACCGGGCCATGACCTGCTCGCCGCAGCCGTTTCCGGAAAAGCCCAGGTTGCACAGCGCTGCGTCCAGGCGGCGGGCCAGCACGTGGGTGTAGGCGTTGCAGACCTTGCTGGCGCAGCCGCCCTGGGTGATCGAGGAGCCGTAAAAGAGGATGGGCTTCTCAAAGGCGGGCGTGCGGCCTTCCTCCAGGCGGGATTTGGGCGGCAGGCCGATCAGCAGCTCGGTCACGCCGTTGTACAGCGGCAGGTACAGCGCGTAGGAGCGCATGCCCTCGCCCTTCAGCGCGATCAGGCGGGACTGCTCGAGCGCGCAGCCGCAGCCGTCCGGGTTCATCTGCGGCACCAGCGTACGCACCGCGCGGATGTTTCCGTCCGTCTCCTCGACCAGCTCCAGTCCGCTCTGTCCGCTGGCGGCGAAGTGGCCCATGTTGCCCGCCTCGCGCAGCCTCCAGACCACGCTGATCTGCGCCGCGTCGGTCGAGAAGCGCACGCAGCCGCCGGCCAGGTGCCACGCCAGGCCCTGCACGCCCTCGCTGCACTCGGGAAGCATGGTCAGCGGCAGGCGGCAGTAGCTGCCTTCGTCGTTTTCCGCCAGTCCCCAGAGGGAGAACGGCGCCCTGCGGGGATCATAAAACTCGGTTTCCGCCGGAATGCCCGCGTCCAGCTTGAAATTCGGGTCGACCTTTTCAATATTCACTGAAACACACCTTCTTTCGTTTTTCAGGCAAGGGTATTATAGCACGCCCGCGCGCCCCGGACAAGGCGAAATCCTGCTTCATGTGTAAAAGAATGTCGCAGGGGATTGCGCAAGCGCGCGCGTCCGAGTATAATAACAGAAGCCAGTATACAAGGAGGGCACACACCATGGCTGTGACGCTGAATACGAAATATCTGAACGGTTTTGTGCGCGAGCACGAATATGAGGACATCAGACCCCAGGTCGAGCTGGCCTGCGAAATGATCGACAAAAAGAACGGCCCCGGCAACGACTTCCTGGGCTGGACGACCCTGCCCGAGGACTACGACCGCGAGGAGTTCGCCCGCATCAAGGCGGCCGCGAAGAAGATCCGCGAGGACAGCGACGTGCTGCTGGTGGCCGGCATCGGCGGCAGCTACCTGGGCGCGCGCGCGGTCATCGAGGCCATCCAGGGCCAGCTGCACAATGATACCCACGAGGGCCTGAAGATCTACTTCTGCGGCAACACCATCAGCCCCACCTACATGAATGACATCCTGAGCCTGGTCAAGGGCAAGCGCTTCTCCATCAACGTCATCTCCAAGAGCGGCACCACCACCGAGACCGCGCTGGCCTTCCGCGTGCTGCGCAAGGCGCTGACCGACGCGGTGGGCGAGGAGGAAGCCAATCAGCGCATCTACGCCACCACCGACCGCGCCCGCGGCACGCTCAAGCAGCTGGCCGACGCGCAGGGCTGGCCCACCTTTGTGGTGCCGGACGACGTGGGCGGCCGCTTCTCCGTGCTGACCGCCGTGGGCCTTCTACCCATCGCCTGCGCGGGCGTCGACATCGACGAGCTCATGCGCGGCGCGCGCGACTCCATGGTCGCCAACAGGTGCGCCTGCGGCGAGGCCGCCCGCTACGCCGCCATCCGCAACATCATGTACCGCAAGGGCAAGGCGGTAGAGCTGCTGGCCTGCTACGAGCCCGACTTCATGATGATGAACGAGTGGTACAAGCAGCTCTTCGGCGAGAGCGAGGGCAAGGATCAGAAGGGCATCATGCCCACCTCCGTCATCTTCTCTACCGACCTGCACTCCATGGGGCAGTTCATTCAGGACGGCGCGCGCGTGATGTTTGAGACCGTGGTCAACGTCAAGAAGACCAAGAACGACCTGTACATCGACGCGCTCGAGGGCAACTTCGACGGATTGAATTTCCTGTCCGAGCAGAACATGAGCGTGGTCAACGAAAAGGCCATGCTGGGCACCATCCTGGCGCACACCGACGGCGGCACGCCCAACCTGGTCATCAACGTGGACGCGCTGGACGCCTACAACGTGGGCTACCTGATCTACTTCTTCTTCAAGGCCTGCGCGGTCAGCGGCTACCTGCTCTCCGTCAACCCCTTCAATCAGCCCGGCGTGGAGAGCTACAAGAAGAATATGTTCGCGCTGATGGGCAAGCCCGGCTATGAGTCTCAGAAGGCCGAGCTCGAGGCCAAGCTGGCCGACTGATCCCTGCGTTTTCCCGGCTTCGGTTCACAAATCGCCGCGTTTTCTCCGTGAGAGCGCGGCGGTTTTTCGTCCCGCCGCCCCGCCGGGGGGG
>CAKUFB010000273.1 GCA_934647145.1 uncultured Clostridia bacterium | reverse complement strand
TTCGCTTGTCCGCATCTTCGGGGCCAGGGCAGGTGCGGGGAGGGCGGAGCCCGCCCCGCCCGGGCGGCGAAGCCGCCCATGGCCGCGCCGAAGGCGCGGCCCGGCGCGCGGAGCGCGGCGCAGGGGGAGGGGTGCGGGGAGGGCGGAGCCCGCCCCGCCCGGGCGGCGAAGTCGCCCATAGCCGCGCCGAAGGGCGCAGAGGGGTTTAAAAATGGCTCTGCGATGCCGTTGCTTGATGGTCTGAAGTCATGCCCGCTGCATGTGCGCGGACGAATGCAAAAATTACCCCCGGACTTCCGCAATGGGAAGCCCGGGGGTATTGCGCTTGGGGATTACTGGTAGGCCTTGACCAGACTGCGCAGGGTGCTGGTCATGGTCTTGACCTGATCGACGTCGCCGGAGTTCATGGCGAAGCGCAGGTTGTCGGAAGCCTTCTGCAGGCGCTCGATCTGCTCGGAGGTGATCTCGCCGTTCTCGATCAGCTCGGCCGCGCGATCCAGGTAGCGGTTGGCGTAGGAATAGGTGCTGTCCGCGCCGTTTGCGCAGACGGTACACTTTTCCATCGAGGTGGCGTCAGGATCGGTGGAGGCGCCGGAGAAGTATTCCTGTACCACGGTGGAGACGCCGTTTCGCAGCGGATGACCCTCGGGCAGGTAAATGACGCCATAGGTTTTGCGGGAGGAGCAGGAGGAGGAGGCCGGCTTCATGGTCACGGTACACAGCTTGACGGTGCGGTGCATGTTGCAGGTCTTGACCGGCTCAGTGCCGAAGAGGTAGTAGTCGGTGTTGGTGCCGTAGCCGTTGACGTCGTTATAGCAGGCCTGCGTGGGCAGCATGCCGGAGACCGCGCACACGGTTGCCTGAACCAGGCCCACCTCGGCGGCGGACTTGGTGCGGATGCTGCCGTCCTCGGTGATGCCGGCCTGGGAATGCACGCTGCGCATGACGGCCGCCCACAGGGGCGCGGCGTAGGTACCGCCCGACGCGCCGGAGACCAGCGGCTTGTAGTCCTCGCTGCCTACCCAGACGGCGGCGGCGTAGTAGGCCGAGAAGCCGGCGAAGGTCACGCCTCGATAGTCCGAGTTCGTGCCGGTCTTGCCGCCGATGGTGAAGTTGTCGAAATTGGCGTTTTTACCGGTACCGGTCTGACAGGCCTCGACCAGCACGTCGACCAGCATCCAGGCGGTGGATTCCTTGAAGGCCTCGCGGGTGATCTGCACGTCGCCCACGTCGAGGTAAACGGTGCCGTCCGGGTTGAGCACGCGGCTGAAGGCGTAGGGCTCCTGATACACGCCGCCGTTGGCGATGGCCGCGAAGCCGCCCGCCAGCTCGACGGTCGAGATGCCCGAGGAACCCAGCGCCAGGCCTGCGCCGGTGGCGTTGATGCTGTCGGCCGAGATGCCCAGCCTGAGCAGGTAGTTGACCGAGTTGTCCACGCCCACGTAGCTATACAGCGCCTGCGCGGCCGCGGTGTTGTGGGACTGGTTGATGGCCATGCGCAGCGACTCCACGCCGGTGTACGAGGCGCCGCCGTAGTTCTGCGGATAGCCCGTGTCGCTGTCCCAGCCGCTGATCTGGATGGGCAGGTTCAGCACCGGGGAGCCGGGCGAGTTGCCCAGGTCGAAGGCCGGGCCATAGATCGACAGCGGCTTGATCGACGAGCCGATGGGCATGTGGAAGTTGTAGGCAAACTGCTTCTGCTTCCAGCCGGTCGGGGTGGAACGGCCGCCGACGATGGCGACCACCGCGCCGGTGTGCCAGTTGATGACCGTGCAGGCGGCCTGGGGCTGCACGCGCTCCAGGTACTCGCCGTTGCCCAGCGAGGCCTTGTACACGCTGTCGGCCGAGGAACGCATCTTGGGGTAGCGATCCCAGCCGGTGATGACCGACTGAACCGCGTCCTGCATCTCGGGATCGAGTTCAGTGTAGATCGAGTAGCCGCCGGTACGCAGCTTGTTTTCCATCAGCGCGCGGTTGGTGGAGTTGTCCTCCAGGTTCTCCGCGTGCAGCATCTTGGTGACCACGTCGTAGATGGCATACTCGACGTAGTACATGTTGTCGACCAGCTCGGAGCTGGAGGAGGTGGAGTGCTCGAGCACGGTGAGCCGCTCGCCCAATGCCTGGGTGTACTCGGCCTCGGTGATCAGGCCCTGCTCCTTCATTTTATTCAGCACGTTATCGATCGGGTCTTCGATGTCCTGCGGCCGGCCGGTGACATAGTAGCAGCGGCGCGGATTGAGCTTGTAGGGCTTATTGATGAGCTTGGCCAGGCAGGCGCACTCGCGCAGGGTGAGCTGGCTGAGCTCCTTGCCGAAGTAGTCCATCGCGGCGACCTTCACGCCGTAGTTGCTGCCGCCGAAGTAGACCACGTTCAGGTATTCGGTGATGATGTCTTCCTTGCTGATCTGCTTTTCCAGCTCGAGGGCCATGTAGGCCTCCTGCAGCTTGCGCTTGTAGGTCTGCTCGTCGCTGAGGAAGGTCTTTTTGATCAGCTGCTGGGTGATGGTCGAGCCGCCCTGGGAGCCGCCGCTTGACAGGTTGCTCACGATGGAGCCCAGCAGGCGGCGCAGGTCGATGCCGTTGTGCGACCAGAAGCGCTGATCCTCCGAGGCGATGACCGCGTTGATCAGAATTCTGGGCAGCTCCTCATAGGTCGCGTCCACGCGGTTTTCGGTGCCCTTGAAGTCGGTAATCAGGTCGCCGTTCTTGTCATATATATAGGAAGTCTGAGCCTGCTCGTCGAAGCGGGACAGATCCAGCGCGGGCATGGTTTCGACCCACGCCTTGGCCACGCCGACCAGCGCGCCCGTGAGCGACACGCCGACTACCAGCGCCACCACGAACATCATTTTCGCGGTGGTCAGGATGACCGACAGGATAAAATTCGGCTTTTTTGTGCGCGGCCTGAAGGGGCTTTTCGCCCCCGAGCCGCCCGTTCGATTTTCCTTGCTCATGCGTTTCCTCCCGAGAGTTGCAGCGTTTGCCGGCGGGAGCCGGCAGGTACGGTACATCCATTATACCACATGCCTGGTTTGTTTGCACGTTATTTTCCGTGTGCTCATGGGACGGGAATATGACATCTTCTATTTGATTTGACGGGAGAGTGGGCAAAATGGTTGCAAAATGCCGGTTTTCTCTTGGCCAGAAGGCGCTGCTTCTGCTGTCGGCGGCGGCGCTGTGCCTGTGCGGCCTGGCAGCGTGGAGCCTGGCCAACCTGAACCCGATTGTGATTCGAATGGCCGAGGCGCGCGCCAGTCAGCTGGCGGTCGAGGCGATGAACCAGGCGGTGGATGAGGTGATGGGCAATTCGGTCACCTATTCCGACCTGGTGCTGACCTCCTTTGACGAGCAGGGCCGGCTGTCCATGCTGCAGGCCAACACGATGAAGATGAACGACATCGCCTCGGCGGCCGCGCTGGTGGCGCAGCGAAACCTGGGCGCGCTGGCCGAGCAGGGCGTGTCCATTCCGCTGGGCGCGGCGCTGGGGGTCAGTCTGTTTTCGGGCGCAGGGCCGATGATCAAGGTCAGCGTGGTGCCGGTCGGTTCGGTTACGACCGCCTTCGCCACCTCGTTCGAGTCGGCGGGCATCAACCAGACCCGCCACGAAATCTCGCTGCAGGCCAGCGTGCTCATGCGCATTATCGTGCCCACAGGCGCTGACTCGGTCACTGTCGACACCCTCGTGCCCATCGCCGAGTCGATTATCGTCGGCCAGGTGCCCTCGACCTACGTCAACGTCCCCTCCGAGGAGGACGCGCTCAACCTGGTGCCGTAGGGCGGTTCTCCTGGACGGCAGCCGCCGCCCAGCCCCCTCCGCGCGCC
>CAKUFB010000272.1 GCA_934647145.1 uncultured Clostridia bacterium | reverse complement strand
GGCCGCCTGCAGCTCGGCCGTCGTGCTCCGGTGGATGATCTCCGCCGTGGCCGGGAAGGTGTACGCCTCCACGTAGATGTCCCGCAGGTTCTCGCTCAGCTCGGTCAGCGCCAGCTGCAGCGCCGTCTCCAGCGCGTAGACGTGCGCCGGGGAGGGCAGGCTGGCCTCCCGTGCCTTCACCGCGCCGAACTGCCTGCCGAACATCATGCCGACCAGCTCGGTCAGCACGCCGTCCTTCGTGTGAAAAATGTTCTGAAACGACCCGGCGGATACGTCTGCCTCCTTCAGAATCTCCGCCACCTTCGTGTTCGTGTAGCCCTTCTCCAGGAAGAGCCGGACACAGGCGGCCAGGATTCGCCGCTTTGCGTCCCCGCTGTCATACCTTCGAGACATCAATAACCATCCTTCTAAAATTGTTTGCTAGACCAATTATAGAATAATTTATGCGGCTTGTCAAGCGCTTCGCAACAAAAAAACGGGCGCGCCCGTCAGTGCGCCCGCCTCACGCCCCACCCCAGCCCCAACAGCAGCAAAAGCGCCAGCAGCGCGCCCAGCGTGGGCGGGTCGAAGGCCGGGGCGGGCAGCCTGAAGCCCATGAATGCGCGCATCAGCCAGGCGGTGAGCGCCGCCTGAGTCAGCTTTCCGGCCAGGTACGCGCGCAGAGGAACGCCCAGCGGCCACAAAAAGGCGTGCGCCTGCAGGCAGGAGGACAGGCCGCCCAGGCTCGCGCAGGCGCTGATCAGGCAGGCGCGCAGGGGAAGCGGCCAGGGCGCTTCGGCAATCGCCTGACACCCGCCCGCCAGCTCGAGCGCCGCCGGGAGCAGGGCGCGAAGCGTCGAAGACGTGCCGCACAGCGCGCACAGCGTGCCGGACAGCGCGGCGAAAAAGGCCATGTAGCCGCCGATCGTCAGCAGGCTTCTGACCGCCGGCCAGACCGCGCCCTCCTGAAGCGAAGAGACATGCTCCGTCCGCGCGCAGCCGGTAAGCGGCTCAAGGCGGCGAAACACGAGGAGGCACAGCGCCTGTCCGCCCCACTGCGCCAGCACCAGCCCCCAGGCCAGCTCCGGCGCGCCCAGCATGCCCCGCGCCACCGCCGTCAACAGAAACGCGGGACTTGCGCCCGAGGCAAACCAGGCGCAGCGCAGCAGCTGATTGCGATCCATCGGGGCGACTGCGCACAGCCGGTTCAGGCTGGCCGCGCCCGCCGGAGAGCCGCAGATCAGCCCGATGACCGCCGTGCCCGCCATCTCGGGAGCCAGCCCCGCACGCGGCAGTACGCGCCCAAGTGCCCTGCGGTACAGCGCGCAGGCGTCCTCGCCGCTCAGCGCGCTCAGCGCGATCAGAAAGGGAAGCAGGGAGGGCGCCAGCGAGGTCGCCCACAGGCGAAGAGCTTCCCAGGCGGCTTGCCTTGCCTCGTCCGGCAGCAGGCACAGAAGCGCCAGGAATGCCAGCGTGGCCAGCAGCTTGACGATTTTTCGCATGCACGTCCCTCCTCTGCGCCTACTGTATGCGCGAGATGCGGCGAAGTTGCGCAGAGCGCCCCCTCCCTCGCACCCCCTCCATGAAAGAAAAGAGCCGCTTCCTGTACGAAACGGCTCTTTCGCTTATTCTTCGATGATCTGCGTTGTCAGCGGCGGCAGGTCGAGCTCGATACGGCGGCCGTCCCTGAGGGTGACCTCGCGGCGTCCGCCCGCGAAGGAATTGATCGCGACCACCCCCGCGCCCGCAATGATGGGGTCACCCGCGTCGCAGTAGATGTGCGCCCCGGCCTCGCGCAGGATATGACGCAGGATGTCGGCGTTCAGGCGCGGCAGGGCGAAATACCAGGAAGTACCCTTGCGCGCGGCGGCGCAGCTTCCGTCGGCGTACTCGGCCAGCGGCTGAGCCTCGGGATCGTCCACGGCGAACAGCGGCGTAAAGTCGGTGCGGCGGTAGGTTACCTCAGCCTCCGGCAGCGGCGCAAGCGTCCGGTAGGCGTAGGCATTCTCCGTGCGGCGCACAGAAATGCCGGTCAGGTCGCGGATGTTGTCCTCGGACAGTGTCTTGTCGTCCGAGAAGCCGGCCGCGTACAGCCACACCACCTGCTTGCCCTGCGTGCGGCGGCGGATCATGTCGCGCTGCTCAGGGGTCAGGCGGTAGGCGTTGGGGAAGATCACGCAGCGATAGCGCTCCATCTGGGCGATTTCCAGTTCATTGAGGTAAATGCAGTCGTAGGCCGCGCCGCTCCGGCTGAACGCGTCGTGCTGGTAATAGTCATCGTCGATGAAGCGCGAGAAGGCGTAGTGCACCTGCGGATTGTACACCACCAGCACGTCGGCCGCCGGGCGATAGGCGCCCAGCAGGTGTCTTTCCGCCAGCTCGTACAGCGAGCGGATTTCCTTGAGCAGCGTCGGATTGTCCCACCAGCCGGTCTTGCGGTAGATCGACCCGGCGTAGGGGTTATGACTGTCCGGGCCGACGAAGCGCGGAATCAGGCGGTGATCATAAAACCACAGACCCTCGCCCGCCAACAGCGGCAGCAGCGTATTCCTGCGCAGCTGGGCGATGGTCTCGTCCATGCGGTTCGGGTCACCGCCGATGTAGTCCGCGGTACCCGCCGGGTGCTGGTCCATCTCGGTCAGCCACAGCATGCCGCGCAGCCGGTTGGACTCGATCAGCGCGCGGGACATGGGCACGCCGTCCGGCCTGCGGTTCTCCATGTAGGGGAACGGGCCGCACAGGAAGTCGACGTACTCGCGCGCCTCGTACAGCTTGTCCGGGAACAGGTGTCCGCCGATGGGCATGCCATCCCCGCCCGTGCCCAGGTAGTAGCCGTAGAACGTGCCGGCCAGCACCGGGCGGCCCCAGTTTTCCTTGACGATCTTGCAAAAGTAGAGAATCGCGTCGGTCACGCTGATCTGCACGCACTCCTGCGCGTCCATGATGCGGCGGGAGCGCACCGGGTCGCGGAAGATGCCGTCGTCGCCCGGCTGCTCGATGTCGGGGTTAAAGGGCGCGTCATCCAGTGTGACGGCAGGATCGCCCCAGGCCGCCTGCAGCGCCTCGTTCGTGCCGTACTTCTCGCGCAGCAGCCGGTGGAAGCGCGCCTTCATGGGCTGTGAGCAGTCGCACCCCCACTGGTGCCACTCGCCATTCACGCCGCAGGCCACCTGTATGCCCAGCACGGCCTCCCCCTCGGCGGTGTTCCAGACCTGCCGGCAGAACTGCTTCAGGCACTCGCCCGCGTCGTGCAGCCACTTCTCGGAGGCCAGGCTCACGCGCATGCGGTGCAGGTGGTCGTCGCGAATCAGGCGCTGCGTCTCGCCGTCGTCCAGGCCGGGCTGATCCTTGTAAATCACCATCTCGTCGGGATTGTCGCGCATCCACCAGTAGGGCGGGTTCACGTGCAGGCGAAGCAGCACCCGGGTCTGCGGGTCGGCCTGCATCGCGCCCGCGATTTCCTCCTGAAGCGGCTCCCACTCGAAGGGCGAAACCTTGTGCCAGCCCAGTCTCAGCTCGGTGTCCGCCGTGACCAGGTGGATGCCCTGCTCGGCGAACTGCCGGATGTTCTTCTGCGCCTGCGCGGTGTTCGTGCGCGAACCGGGAATGTCGCTCAGGCCGTAGAGTATGGGAAGTGTCTTCACGCCGTCGACGTACAGGGCGGGACTGCCATGGTCCTGTCGGACGCTGACTGATCTCATAGGGGTGTACCTCCTCGATTTGTTCTTGAAAGTATTTTCATTATACGCTATATTTCAGCGAAAGTAAAGTGCCGAAAGCGCTTTTTCATCTCGTCGATACGGAACGCGAGCAGAGTTCCTTCGGTGGGGGTCTGGGGGAGCGCGAAGCGA
>CAKUFB010000271.1 GCA_934647145.1 uncultured Clostridia bacterium | reverse complement strand
TCCGCAGAGAATTCTGCGGATTCGAAGAACCCAGCCGCTCCAATTTATGGCGGCTGGGTTCGTGTGCTATTCGGCGGCAGCATGTGGCAGTCGGCACTGCCGACCGGCAGCAACCGGGTGCAGGCTCAGCCTGCCAGACAAACTTCGGTGGGGGTCTGGGGGAGCGCGAAGCGAAGCGGAGCCTCCCCCAGCCAACCCGAGTCGGCAGCGCCGACATGAGTTTTTCGGGCAAGTCCCGAAAAACCGGAGAATTCGGGAACTCGAATTTATGGTTCCCGAATTCGTCGCCCGACCCGGCGGCAGCAAGTGGGTGCAGGCTCAGCCTGCCGGCAGCAGGTGGGTGCGGGCTCAGCCTGCCCGGAATATTTGCGCCGGGAAGCGATTCTTCATTGACAGCGGTAAAAAGAGCAGGTAGAATAGAGGCGAGGCATTTTAACTGAAAAGGAGACCTTGCGTTATGAGAAAAATCGTCGCGGCACTTTTGACCGCAAGTATTGTGCTGAGCGCCGCCAGCGCTGAAACGCTGAGCCTGGCCGCGCGGAGCGCCTCGCCCAAACGGCTGGAGTGCTACACCGGCTACTCGCAGGAGAGCGAGACCTGGCAGTCTCACGGCGTGCTGGCCGACGCCGCGCTGTACTACATGAACCAGCGGGCGGCGGATCTGAGCTATCAGGGCGCGTGCCTGTTTTACCTGGAGCTGTCGGGCAGCGAATCGCTGGGGCTGCTCGTACCCCGGCTGGTGCTGTATCACGTGAACAGCACGCTCTCGGAGGCGACGGCGGTTTCGCTGGCGTTCGGCGGCAGGCGCTATGACCTGGACGTGGCGCGCGAGGAAACCACAGTCGGCGGGCGCAGGGCGGAAAAGCTGACCGCCTACCTGGACAAAGAGGGTCTTTCCATGCTGCGCGCGCTGCAGTCGGCGGACGAGGCGACGCTGCGCCTGCACGGCAGTCATCCCTACACCACCACCCTCACGCGCGCCGAGAGCACGCAGGTGAAAAGGCGGCTGGAAAACGCGTCCCTGAGCGCCTCGCAGGACATGCTCAGCGAGCTGGACGCGATGCACATGGATTCCTACGACCTGTGGGAACTGAGCGAAAACGCGTATAAGCAGCAGTACGGCGACTTCTTCCCGATGACCTCCGCGGCGCTGTCGGAGGAAGTCGAGGGCTTCCGGCTGGACGAGCTGGGTCAGCTGACCCGGGGCGACACCGGCGAGAGCGTGCGCTCGCTGCAGAACCTGCTCATCGAGAAGGGCTTTATGCTGGGCGCGCCGGACAACGCCTATGGCGAAGGCACCGCAATCGCCGTGCGCCGGGCGCAAACCTACTACGGACTGCGCCCCACCGGCAGCTGCGACGAGGCGCTGATCGCCCTGCTGCGCGGCGAGAGCCTGGCGGTTCCGCTGGCCGACGAGGGACAGGCGGCCGTCGAGGCGGCAGAGGGCGTCTGCACGCTCTCGCTCGGCAGCTACTACCTGGCCGGGGCGGTCTCCGCCTCCGCGCAGCCGCTGACCGCCGCGCGCACCGTGACCAACGCGGACAACACGCTGGTGATCGCCGAGGGGCAGATCGTCAACCGCTCCGCCGGGGAGGTCAACCTGTACTGGCAGATGACCGGCACGCTGACCATCGACGGCTACGCCTACAAGGCCGAGGCGCTGTGCGAGAGCAACGAGGGCGAGAGCCTGGACAGCGCGCTGCTGCCGCTGGCGGACGGGCGGCTGCTGGTCGTGGCGGAGATCCCGAAGAGCGCCTGCCTGCGGACGGGCGAATGGACGCTGAGCCTGCAGATGGGCGAGCAGACCTGGGAATACACGCTGGAACGATAAAACTACATCAGAAGGAGCATTGAAATCGCATGAATGTCAAACTGAAGCTGGTATCCTCCCTTGAAAAGGTCTTTCTGGATCAGGAGCCCGAGGAGCGCCCCGAGCTGGGCTTTCCGCAGGGCTTCCAAAATGAAATGATTTCCTTCCAGGCGGCCTATACGATGATTGATCCGCCCGTCAGGGACTATGTGCGCCTCGAGGTCGAGTCCCCGATCGAACAGTACGTCCACGTGCGGCAGGTCAGGCACGTGCCGGTGCGCCTGGCCGCCTACGAGGACAGCGGCGACAACTACCTGCGCAAGATCCCCGGCCTGTATCCCGACCTGCTCAGCGAGATCGGCGAGCACAGCCTGCGCGCCTACCCGAACCAGTGGGACAGCCTGTGGGTGGACGTGAACCCGAGGGGCGAACTGGAGCCGGGCATCTACCCCGTGACCCTGCGCCTGAAGGACGACGCGGGCGAGGCCGTCGCCGAGCGCACGCAGTACGTCGAGGTGCTCAGGGGCCTACTGCCCGAGCAGAGGCTGATGCACACCAAGTGGCTGCACTGCGACTGCCTGGCCCAGTACTACCGCGTCGAGGTCTTCAGCGAGGAGCACTGGTGCATCATCGAAAACTTCGTCAAAAAGGCGGTCGAGGGCGGCATCAACATGATCCTGATGCCGGTGCACACCCCGCCGCTGGACACCCGCAGGGGCGGCGAGCGCCTGACCACACAGCTGGTGGACGTCGCTGTGGAAAACGGCGAGTACCGCTTCGACATGACGAAGGTGCGCCGCTGGATCGACATGTGCAAGCGCTGCGGCGTGAAGTACTACGAGGTCGCGCACCTGTACTCTCAGTGGGGCGCCGTGGCCGCGCCCAAGATCATGGCGACCGTGGACGGCGAGTACAGGCGCCTGTTCGGCTGGGAAACCGAGGCAACCGGCGAGGAGTACCGCCGCTTCCTGAACGCCTACGTGCCCGCGCTGCTTCAGGTTTTCAAGGAGGAAGGTATCGACCATGCCGCCTTCTGGCACATCTCCGACGAGCCCAGCCTCGAGCAGCTGGACAGCTATCGCGCCGCCAGGGACCAGGTGGCCGGCCTGCTGTCGGGCTGCCGCATCATGGACGCGCTGAGCAACCTGGACTTCTACAAGACCGGCGCAGTCGATCACCCAGTGCCCGCCAACAACCACATCGAGCCCTTCCTGGAGGCGAAGGTGCCCGGGCTGTGGACGTACTACTGCTGCGGCCAGTATAAGGACGTGTCCAACATGTTCATCTCCATGCCCTCCGCGCGCAACCGCATACTGGGCGTACAGCTGTTCAAGTATGACATCGAGGGCTTCCTGCAGTGGGGCTACAACTTCTACAACGCCCAGTTCTCCGACTACCCGATCGATCCCTACGCCAACACCGACGGCGACGGGTTCGTGCCCGCGGGCGACACCTTCCAGGTCTACCCCGGCGAGGGCGGCGTGCCCGAGGAATCCATCCGCATGGCCGTCACCACCCAGGCGATGCAGGATCTGCGCGCCTTTGAGTGGCTAGGCGAGCTGATGGGCCGCAGCGTGGTGAAGGAAATGATCGACGAGGGGCTGGCCGAGCCGGTCACCTTCAGTCGATTCCCGCGCAGTCAGGACTACCTGATCAACCTGCGCCGCCGCGTCAACCAGGCCATACTGGACGCAGCGGAGTAAGCCGCAAAAGCACAGCGTCTCGCCCCCAAGAGGGGTCGGGGCGCTGTTTTTTTGTCTGTTCGCGCTGGTGGAGGAGTCGCGGAGCGGCGCACAAAGCGGTTCGCGGAAACGAAGTGCCGCGATCCGCGCACGGCGGGGGGCCGGGGGAGGCGAAGTTCCCCCGGGGGAGCCGCGGAGCGGCGCACAAAGCGGTTCGCGGAAACGAAGTGCCGCGATCCGCGCACGGCGGGGACCGGGGGAGGCGAAGTTCCCCCGGGGGGAGCCGCGGAGCGGCGCACAAAGCGGTTCGCGGAAACGAAGTGCCGCGATCCGCGCACGGCGGGGACCGGGGG
>CAKUFB010000270.1 GCA_934647145.1 uncultured Clostridia bacterium | reverse complement strand
CGATCGGGCCGGTCACGGTCCTGGTCACGGCCTCGCGCTTGGTGGCGGCGGGCACGGTGCAGAACAGGTGGCCTGCCTCCGCCAGCGCCGGAACGGTCAGCGTCAGCGCGTACTCGGGCACCTCGGCAAGGCAGGCAAAGCAGCCGTCGTGTACCTGCTGCTGCCGGCACACCGGGTCGAGCGGCACCCGCTTCACCAGCGCCGGGTCGTCAAAATCGGCCACCCAGGGATCGTTGAAGGCGATGTGGCCGTTCTCGCCAATGCCCAGCATCACCACGTCCGGCGGGAAGCGGCGCAGCAGCTCTGCGTACCGCGAACACTCGGCCGCCGCGTCGGGCGCGTCGCCGCGCAGGAAATTCACGCTTTTAAAAGGAAGCAGCGAAAACACGTGCTCGCAGAGGTAATAGCCGAACGACTGGGGCGCCTCGCGGCTCAGCCCCACGTACTCGTCCATGTGGAAGGCGTTGACGCGCGTCCAGTCGATTCCTTCCTCCCGCGCCAGGTACTTGAGCGTCTCGTTCTGCGAGGGCGCGGCGGCAAAGATCATGTTTATCTCGTCCCTTTCGCCCAGCAGCGCCCGGATGCGCTCCCCCGCCGCGCGGGCCGCGTCCCGCCCCATCGCCTCGCGGCTGTCCGAAACGCGCACGCGCAGCGCGTCCGCCTGAAAATCCCTGATCATCGCCATGACAGTCGTCCTCCTGCAGTTTTCTGTTAAGCTCATTATACCGCATATAGCGCGCAATTTCTATCCGCAAATTGCCCAGTTTTTTTCTCTCATTGCCCTCTTTACAGGCGGCGCGCGCCGGGGTATACTGGAAAGGAGAAAGGATGCTTCCAGTCCCTTCCATTTCTTGCCGCAGTCTCAGTCAGCCCGGTAGGTGCCCGCGTCGGCAGAGCGACCATGCCTACCCTGAAAGGTGAGGCGCCTGTGATACAGGCGGAGGGGTTAAACCACGCAGACCCTGAGGACTTCAATTTATGGCCCTCAGGGTTGTCGATAGGATGCGCGGCAGCCAGTGCGTGCAGGCTCAGCCTGCCGGCAGCAAGTGGAACCGGGCACTGCCTGCCGGCAGCAAGTGGCAGTCGGCCCTGCCGACCGGCAGCAGGGTAAGCAGAAACGCCGTTATTATCTCTCCTGACCCTGATTAGATTCGGAGAACCGCATGTCTTCTGAATCATGCGCCACGCGGATCATAGTGCTTTCCGGGTGGGGTTTGGGGAGGCGCCTTTCTCAGAAAGGCGGCCTCCCCAACGGTTCCTAGGGAGGTTTTTGCATGAGTACGCCCTATGAAGAGTTTGCCTATCGCCTGACCGGGGGCGGGTCACTGATCAATCACCGGCACGTCAACGGGGACGGCTACGAGCTGATCCTGGTGTATTCGGGCGGGGGCAGCGTGCTGATTTTCGACCGCAGCTATCCGCTGAGGGAGCGCTCGCTGCTGCTGATCGACGCGTCGTATCCGCACTGCCTGAACCCGGCCGACATGGAGCGCTACGTGCGCAGCAAGCTGATACTGGACAGGCGCTACCTGCGCGGCGTGCTAGGGGCGGTAGGGAGTCTGCCGCTGCTGGACGAAATGGCGGGCGAGCACGGCGGACTGTGCGTACAGCTGGATAACGCGCAGGCGGAGCAGGCCGACCGGCTGTTTTTGCAGATGGCCGGAGCCATGAAGGACGAGCCCGGCGTCCGGCCGCTGACGGTGATGAGCGCCTGCCTGCCGCTTCTGAGCCTGCTGCGCTCAACCCGGCGCGAGGGAGGCGAAGCGCCCCTCGGGGACGACAAGCTCGCCCCCATACTCGCCTACCTGCGCGCCCACTGCGCCGAGCCCCTGACCGTCGAGGAGATCGCGCGGGCGCACCACCTGAGCAAATACTACCTGTGCCGCCTGTTCAGGCAGCGCACCGGTATGACGATCATGGACTACCTCAACGAGCAGCGCTTCGCTCTGGCGCGCAGGCTGCTGGCCGACTCCTCCGCCCCCATCGGCGAGATCGCGCTTAGCTGCGGCTTCGGCGCCGCCGCGCACTTCTCCACCATGTTCAGGCGGCGCGAGGGCTGCACGCCCTCCTTCTACCGCCAGTGCAGCCGGCGCCCCTGAGGTCTTCCCACTCGGAAGGCTCTGCTGCGAAACAGGTCGCCTGCGCGCCGCCCAAAAGTGCCGCCACATAAAAGTTATGTATCATTATATTCTTTTCTGCGGCGCAGGCGCGGGATCTTGCAGGCGGGACATTGCTATATCGCATTAATAAAGTGGAATAATTCCCAAATCGCCTCAGAAATCGTGCATAAACGCTTGCAAATGCGGCGAGAGTGTGATAAAATACCACCAATGTTTACTTTCGCCTGGACAAGTTCATGCGCGAAGGCACGAAAGAAGAGGTTTTGTTTACAATGGAACGCGAAAAGTTTTCCTCTCGGCTGGGCTTCATCCTGATTTCCGCCGGCTGTGCGATCGGCCTGGGCAACGTCTACCGCTTTCCCATCTGGTGCGGCGCGTACGGCGGCGGCCTGTTCCTGCTGTTCTACCTGATTTTCCTGCTGCTGCTGGGTCTGCCGGTAATGACGGTCGAGCTGGCCGTGGGCCGCGGAAGCCGCCGCAGCATTGCCAACTCGTTCGACGTGCTGGAAAAGAAGGGGCAGAAGTGGCACCTGATGAAGTACCTGGGCGTGACGGGCAACTACCTGCTGATGATGTTCTACACCAGCATTTCGGGCTGGTTCCTGATGTACTTCTGGAAGTACCTGACCGGCTCGATCATGGAGATGAACACGGCCGAGCAGCTGGGCAATGTGTTCGTGAGCATGGTCTCCAATCCCGGCCTGAACATCGTGCTGACCTTCCTGGTGGTGCTGCTGTGCTTCGGCGTGTGCGCCATCGGCCTTCAAAAGGGCGTGGAAAAGATCACCAAGGTCATGATGGTGGCGCTGCTGGTGCTGATATTGGGCCTGGGCGTGTATTCCTGCACGCTCTCCGGCGCGGGCGAGGGCCTGAGGTTCTACCTGATTCCCTCGGTCAAGTCCGTCGAAAGCTACGGCCTGGGCACGGTGATTTCCGCCGCGATGAGCCAGGCGTTCTTCACGCTGTCGCTGGGTATCGGCTCGATCGCCATTTTCGGCAGCTACATCGACAAGGAGCGCAGCCTGCTGGGCGAGTCGGTCACGATCGTGTGCCTGGACACCTTCGTGGCGCTGATGAGCGGCCTGGTCATCTTCCCGGCCTACTTCACCTTCAACACCGGCGCGCAGGGCATTCCGGCCAGCGAGGCGGGCGCGTACTTCCTCTTCTCCACGCTCTCCTCGATCTTCAACAACATGGGAGCAGGCCGCCTGATCGGTACGCTGTTCTTCCTGTTCATGGTGTTCGCGGCCTTCTCCACGGTCATCGCCGTGTTCGAGAACATCATGTCCTTCTGGCTGGAGTGGACGCGCCTCAGGCGCTGGCAGATCGCCCTGATCAACATCGTGGGCATCAGTCTGCTCACCCTGCCCTTCATCTTCAGCAACGAGGGCGGCTTCTTCGCGCGGAAAATCTTCCTGGGCCGCAATTTCGGCGACTTCGAGGACTTCCTGGTCTCCAACCTGGCCCTGCCCGTCGGCAGCCTGGTGTACGTGCTGTTCTGCACGCGCCGCCTCGGCTGGGGCTGGGATAACTACTTCGCCGAGGTCAACGCCGGCAACGGCCTGAAGGTGCCCCGCTGGATGCGCCCCTACATGACCTACGCGCTCCCGCTGATCATACTGGTCGTGCTGGTCATGTCGCTGTTCTAACCGGGCAGGGAAACGCTGGGGAGGCCGCCTTTTTGAAAAAGGCGCCTCCCCAGACCTCTCCCAGAAAACACTCTGATC
>CAKUFB010000269.1 GCA_934647145.1 uncultured Clostridia bacterium | reverse complement strand
AGATTTACAACCACCGCCCCGCGCCCACCGTACACGCCGCTGGGCACAATTGAAAGTTCGAGAGGGCTGCGGCCCTCTCGAGCTCTCCGAGGGTTTTTTGACAGTTTGGCATCCCCTCCGGGTCTTCCGGAGGGGATGTTTTTGCCATGTTTTGACCATTTCCAGCTCGGAGAGGGTCTCCGTGATCGAGTTCACTTCTCGAAGAAGTGTGCTTCGACGCGGGCGCAGAGCTGGTGGTACAGGCGAATGTGCTCCTCCTGCACGCGGTAGGTTTCCTTTTCCGGCACGTCGAGCAGCAGCTCGGCTTCCTCGCCCATCCTGCCGCCGCCCAGGCCGGTCAGCGCCACGGTACGCATGCCCAGCTGCCGGGCTGCGCGCATCGCCAGGAGCACGTTTTTCGCGTTGCCCGAGGTGGAAATGCCCAGCAGCACGTCGCCCGCGCGGCCGTAGGCCAGTACCTGCTGCGCGTAGACGCACTCGCCGCCCAGGTCGTTGCTGATGGCCGAGATCACCGCGCCCTGCGCCGTCAGGTCGATGGCGGGCAGACCTTTTTGCAGCCGGTCGCAGCCGGTCGCGCGAACCATCGCCTCGTCGACCGGGCGCTTCTTCAAAAAGCCCTTGACCAGCTCGCCCACGATGTGCGCGCTGTCAGCCGAGCTGCCGCCGTTGCCGCAGACCAGCAGCTTGCCGCCCTTTGCAAAGCAGTCGACGAGCAGGCTCACCGCCTCGTCCAGCGTGTTTCTCATCGTTCATACGCTCCTTTCCGTCTAGTCCGCCAGCGCAAACTGACTGTTGTACAGCGTCGCATAGAAGCCGTTCTTCTGCAGGAGCTGCTCGTGATTGCCCTGCTCGACGACGTGGCCGTCCTTCATGACCAGGATCACGTCCGCATCGCGGATGGTGGACAGGCGGTGCGCCACGACGAAGGTGGTGCGTCCCTGCATCATGTGGTTGAAGGCCTGCTGGATGCGGATCTCGGTGCGGGTGTCGATCGAGGAGGTGGCCTCGTCCAGGATCAGCATGGGCGGCAGGCGCAGCATGATGCGCGCGATGCACAGCAGCTGCTTCTGGCCCTGGGAGAGCAGGCCGCCGTCCTCGCCGATGGGCGTGTCGTAGCCCTGCGGCAGGCGGGTGATGAAGCCGTGGGCGTGCGCCGCCTTGGCCGCCTCGACCATCTGCTCGTCGGTCGCGTCCGGGCGGGCCATGAGCAGGTTTTCGCGGATGGTGCCCGCCTTGAGCCAGGTTTCCTGCAGCACCATGCCGTAGTTGTGGCGCAGGCTCCTGCGGGTGATGTCGCGCACGTCGGTGCCGTCGACCGTGATCGCGCCCGAGTTCACGTCGTAAAAGCGCATCAGCAGGTTGATCAGCGTGGTCTTGCCGCAGCCGGTCGGGCCGACGATGGCCACGCGCTCGCCGGGGCGAACCCTGAGGTTGAAGCGCTCGATCAGGCGGCGCTCGGGCACGTAGGAAAAGCTCACGTCCCGAAGCTCGACCTGCCCCTGCGCGTCGGTCAGCACGCGGGCGTTTTCCGCGTCGGGCGTCTGGGGCGGCTGCTCGATCAGCGCGAAGATGCGGGAGGCGCAGGCCAGCGCGTTCTGCAGCTCGGTCATGACGCCTGAAATCTCGTTGAAGGGCTTGGTGTACTGGTTGGCGTAGGACAGGAGCGCCGACAGATTGCCCACGGTGAAGGGAACCGCCGCGCCCGCCGTGCCCACGCACACCAGCGCGCCCGTGAGCGCCACCGCCGCGTACACCACGCTGTTGACGAAGCGGGTGCAGGGGTTGGTGAGCGAGGAGAAGAAGATCGCCTTGAGCGAGCAGGAGGCCAGCTGCTCGTTGCCCGCGTCAAAGTCGGCCAGCGAGCGCGCCTCGTGGCCGAACGCCTTGACCACCTTCTGGTTGCCGATCATCTCGTCGATCAGCGCGGTCTGGCTGGCGCGCTCCTCGGACTGCTCGCGGAACATATCGTAGGTATGCCGCGCGATAAAGCGCGCCACGACGAAGGACAGCGGGGTGAGCAGAATCACCACCAGCGCGATGCCCGGCCGGATGGACAGCATGAAGCCCAGCGTGCCCAGGATGGTCAGCACGCCGGTGAACAGCTGGGTAAAGCCCATCAGCAGGCCGTCCGAGAACTGATCCACGTCGGCAATGACCCGGCTGACGATCTCGCCCACCGGGTGCGCGTCGAGGTAACGAAGCGGCAGGATCATCAGCCGGTCGAAGGCCTCCCGGCGCACGTCGCGCACCACCTGGAAGGAGACGCGGTTGTTGATCGTGGCCGTCAGCCACTGCATCAGTGCCGTCGCGCCCACGGCCAGCGCCACGCGCAGCAGCCGCTGCCCCACGCCGGCAAAGTCCACCTGACCCCTGCCCACGATCAGATCGATCGCCTGCCCCAGCACGATGGGCACGTACAGCGTCAGCGCCACGCTGCCGGCGCTCAGCAGAATCGACAGGCCGATCAGCAGCCGGTAGGGCGCAAGGTACCTGAGCACCCTTTTCAGCGTGCCCCTGTCCGCTCTTTGCCTTTGCTTGCTCATTGCTCTTCCTCCTTCCCCTTGAACTGGGAGGCGTAGATTTCCCTGTAGACCTCGCAGGTCTCAAGCAGCTGCCCGTGCGTACCCACGCCCGCCGCGCGGCCCTCGTCCAGCACCACGATCTGGTCGGCGTGCCGGATCGACGAGGTGCGCTGGGAGACGATGAACAGCGTGGGTCTGGGCTCCATGTGGTAAAGCGCCCTGCGAAGCGCCGCGTCGGTCGCAAAGTCCAGCGCCGAGGAGCTGTCGTCCAGGATCAGGATCTTCGGCTGCTTCACCAGCGCGCGGGCGATGGTCAGGCGCTGGCGCTGGCCGCCGGACAGGTTCTTGCCGCCCTGCTCGACGACCTCGTCCAGCCCGTTTGGCTTGCCCAGCACGACCTCCGATGCCTGCGCGACTTCAAGCGCCCGCCACAGCGCCTCGTCGGTCGCCTGCTCATTGCCCCAGCGCAGGTTGTCGCGAATCGTGCCCTGGAAGAGCACGGCCTTCTGCGGCACCACGCCGATCTGCGCGCGCAGCTCCTCGACCGGCGTCTGACGCACGTCGCGCCCAAACACGCGCACCGCGCCCTCGGTCGCCGTATAAAAGCGCGGAATCAGGTTGACCAGCGACGTCTTGCCCGAGCCCGTGCCGCCGATCACGCCGATCACCTCGCCCGGCTGCACGCGCAGGCTGATGTCGGTCAGGGACGGCGCGCCCGCGCCCTCGTAGCGCAGCGTCGCGTGGTCGAACTCGACCGCAAGGGACGGATCGCCCGCCTGGCAGCCGTCCTTCTCCGGCTCGCCCGAGGGCAGCTCCAGCACCGCCTCAATGCGCCGGGCGCAGGCGGTCGACTTGGTGATGTTGATGATCAGGTTGGCCAGCTTGATCAGCTCGACCAGGATCTGGGACATGTAGTTGTACAGCGCGACCACCTGACCCTGGGTCAGTATCCCCGCGTCCACGCGCACCGCGCCCTGCCGAATCAGCGCCACGATGGCCAGGTTGATGATGACGTAGGTCACCGGGTTCATCAGCGCCGACACCCGGCCGACCACCTTCTGCATGGCGGTCAGCTCGTCGTTGCGCGCGCCGAACTCGCGCACCTGCGCCTCCTCCTGCCCCAGCGCCCGCAGCACGCGCACGCCGGTCAGGTTCTCGCGCGTGATGCCCAGCACGCGATCCAGCTTCTCCTGCACCCTGCGGTACAGCGGAATGCAGGCCAGCATTACGCCGAACACCACCACCGACAGAAGCGGTATCGCGACCACGAACCACAGCGCGCTCTTCACGTCGATCGTGAAGGCCATGACCATCGCGCCGAACACCACGAAGGGCGACCTGAGCAGGAGTCTCAGCG
>CAKUFB010000268.1 GCA_934647145.1 uncultured Clostridia bacterium | reverse complement strand
GCAGCGCGGAGAGCATGAGCTCGCGGGCGTTGGGCACGCGGCGTCAGATCAGGTCGAGCAGCTCCTTCATGTCCTCGCGCTTGGTGCGGCCGTTGGCGGGGCAGGGCGAGGCGACGACGGGCAGGTCCAGGCGGCGGGCGTAGTGCACGATCACCTTTTCCGGCGCGTAGATCAGCGGCCGAATCTGCACGACCGGGGTGCGGTCGAAGCGCGTGACCGGCTGAAAGGTGTGCAGGCGACCCTCATAGAGCAGGCTCATCAGCAGGGTTTCCAGCGCGTCGTCGCGGTGATGCCCCAGCGCCAGCTTGGTCACGTCCAGCTCGCGGCACAGGTCGTTCAGCGCGCCCCGCCGCATCTTGGCGCACAGCGCGCAGGGGTTCTTTTCGCGGCGCTCCTCGAAGACGATGCGGCCGATCTGGGTCTCGCGCACGACGTAGGGCACCTCGAGCCGGTCGCACAGCGCCTGCACGCCGCTCAGGTCAAAGGGCTCAAGGCCCATCGTCAGCGTAACGGCCTGCAGCGTGAACGGGTGCGGGCTGAAGCGCCGGTACAGGCTCAGCGCATAGAGCAGCAGCAGGCTGTCCTTGCCGCCCGACACGCCCACCGCCACGCGGTCGCCGTCCTCGATCATGCCGAAGTCCTGATCGGCGCGGCGTATGCAGCCGAGAATCTCTTTCATGGTGCAAACCTCCTCGTGGGCAGGCAAGTCGGACGGTGACACAGCTTCTTTTCGGATGGTTGTGCCCGTTCCGGCGGGAAACCGGGGGCGTCTGTTCAGGCGGATTTCCCCGGCCGTCGCCCTAGAGCACGACGCGTGCGATGTTGAATAGGATGGTCAGCGAGCAGGCGTCGACCAGCGTGGTGATGAGCGGAGAGGCCATCAGCGCAGGGTCGAGGCCGATCTTCTTGGCGATCATGGGCAGGGTACAGCCGATCGATTTGGCGATGACCACGGTCAGGAACATGGAGACTGAAACCACGCCCGCGACCATCAGGTTGTCCGGGGAGGTGCCGTAGAGCAGCACCTGCCGGGCGAAATTGACCACCATCAGCACCAGGCCGCACAGAAGCGCGACGCGGGATTCGCGCGCCCAGACCCTGAACAGATCCTTGAACTCGACCTCGCCCAGCGCCAGGCCGCGGATGACCAGCGTGGAGGCCTGAGAGCCGCAGTTGCCGCCGGTGTCCATCAGCATGGGCAGACAGGCGGTCAGCATCACGCCCAGCGCGGCCTTTTCGGTCAGCACCTCTTCAAAGTGGGTGATGATCATGCCGGTGAAGGTGGCCGAGATCATCAGGATCAGCAGCCAGGGGATACGGTTCTTGAACAGCGTGAGGATGGGCGTCCGGAGGTAGTTGTCCTCCGACGGGGTCAGACCGGCCATCTTTTCGAAGTCCTCGGTGTTCTCGTCCTCGATAACGTCCATGATGTCGTCGGCGGTGATAATGCCCACCAGGCGGCCCTCGTTATCGACGACGGGAATGGACAGCAGGTCGTATTTGCGCACGGTATCGGCGACCGCTTCCTGGTCGGCCAGCGTGTGCACCGAGATGACGTTGGGATCCATGACCTCGGTGATCGGGGTGTCGTCCTGCGCGAGAATCAGCTTGCGCAGCGCGACCGAGCCGATCAGGTGCCGCCGATCGTCGATGACATAGCAGGTGTTGATGGTTTCCTTGTCCAGGCCGGTCGCGCGCAGCGATTCCATGGCCTTTTTAACGGTGAAGGAGCTGTGGAACTCGGCGAACTCGATGGTCATGATGGAGCCGGCCGAGTTTTCCGGGTAGCGCAGGAACTGGTTAATCAGACTGCGGGTTTTCTCGTCGGTATTGGCCAGCACGCGCTTGACCACGCTGGCGGGCAGCTCCTCCAGGAAGTCCACCGTGTCGTCCAGGAACATCTCGTCCATCAGCGCGCGGATTTCGCTGTCGCCGATCGACTGGATCAGCACCTGCTGCTGATCGGAGGGCATGTAGGCGAACACGTCCGCCGAGATGTCCTTGGGCAGAATGCGGAATACGGTGAGCAGCTTGTCGGGCGCCAGTTCGCTCATGAACTGCGCAATATCGACTACGTTAATCATCAGAAGCGCGCCGCGCAGCTCGCTCAGGCGGTTCTGTTCCAGCAGCTTGCCCAGGCGCTGATTGATAATTTCCCAATCCATGTGTTGATTCCTCCTCATCACGAAATAATTCTGTCCGCCTTTTCCCAGGCGAAACGCACCAATACGCGCTTAAAACACGCAGAATAGACACCTGCTAATGAGACTAGCGGTGCCATTGGCTTTGGTGATGTGTGATGAAAGAAAGAATGCCCGGAAGGTCAGATCGAGAAGGATCCAGCTGCGCGCGCAGAGCGGGATGCACGCGCGCGGCGACTTCGAGGCACGCCTTCGATCGTCTGACATCTACCGCCAACGTCCATCCGACTCCACCTCCCGGTTTGCAAAATTGAAAGGATTACCTTCATTTAGCATACAACGCTTTTCCCCGCTTGTCAACCCCGCTCAAAAACTTCGCATAAAGACAACAGGAAGTCGCATCCGGTCGCATCAGACGCGCTATCGTGGAAGCGCCGCTGCAGAAAACAGAACGATGGAAGGAGAGGACTGGATGAAGAGACTGAATGTGAAGCAGCCGGAGGACGAGCAGGAGGCCATTCGCGCGGTCGAGCAGGCGCTGTACCTGCGCGCGGTGGGCTTCGTGCAGAAGGAGGAGAAGACCGTGACCGAGGACGACGGAAAGGGGGGATACCGCGAAAAGCGGGAGGTGGTCATGAAGCAGGTGCCGCCCGACTCCGGCTGCATCATGACCTGGCTCAAGGACAGGCAGCGCGACCGCTGGGAGGCCGCGCAGGGCGACTGCGTGACCCAGATACAGGTGATCAGCGAGGCGCCCCGGCCGGAGGAGTAGGCGGCGCATCCCGGAGAAAGGAAGGGCAAATGAGAATTCGACTGGATTACAGGCCGACCGGGAAGCAGCGACTGTTTCACCGGTCGGCGGCGGACGAGGTGCTCTTCGGCGGCGCGGCGGGCGGGGGAAAGAGCAAGGCGGTGGTGATGGAGGCGCTGCTTCGCTGCCTTGAGCACCCGGGCACGCAGGCGTACCTGTTCCGGCGCACGCTGCGCGAGCTGGACGACACGCTGGTGGCCGAGGCGCTCCGGTCGATCCCGAGGTGCCTGGGCAGCTATTCGGGCGCGGCGCACGACTACCGCCTGGCAAACGGCAGCGCGCTGCGCTTTCGATACTGCCAGAACGAGCGGGACAAGCTCAATTATCAGGGCGCGGAGATCCATTGGCTGTTTATCGACGAGCTGACGCACTTTGAGCAGGGCATCTACGAATACCTGAAGACGCGCCTGCGCGCGCGGCGGGCGCTGGACATCCGGCCGGTGGCGCGCTGCACCTCCAACCCGGGCGGGCCGGGACACGCCTGGGTCAAGAAGTACTTCGTGGACGCGGGCGAGCCCGGCCAACTGGTGCATACGAAGGTGTTTTCGCGCCTGCTCAGCCGCGAGCAGGATCGTACCCGGCAATACATCCCCTCGCGGGCGACCGACAATCCCTACCTCAGCGACGACTATATCTTTGAACTGGAGCAGAAGCCGCGCGCGCTGCGGGAGGCGCTGCTGCTGGGCAGGTGGGACGCGTTCGAGGGGCAGGTGTTCAGCGAGTTTACCAACGACCCGGCGCACTACGCCGACCGGCGGTTTACGCACGTCATCAGGCCCTTCGACATTCCGGTGAACTGGCCCAGGTATCGCAGCTTCGATTTCGGCTACGCCAAGCCCTTTTCGGTGGGCTGGTGGGCGACGGACTGCGACGGCGTGGCGTATCGGTATCGCGAGTGGTACGGCGCGTCGGGCGCGAACGAGGGCGTCCGCCTGTCGCC
>CAKUFB010000267.1 GCA_934647145.1 uncultured Clostridia bacterium | reverse complement strand
GTTTCCTTGCAGTTTTTGCGCCCGGAAATCTCTTAGATTTCAGCAAAAACTGGTGAGGGTGGTCGTGGCGGGGGAGCCTGCTTCCCCGTCCACCAGCTTGTCAAAACTTTTTTGACAAGCTGACGCGAAGAAGGGTTTTCCCTCTTCGCGCGGCTGCGCAGCGGAAAAACCCTTCTCAATGAGATGCAATCAGGCCTTAGCGGCGGCCGCTCATGGACTGCTCCTGCGCCTCGATCATCTTTTTGACCATCATGCCGCCGATGGAGCCGGCGTCGCGGGAGGTCAGGTCGCCGTTATAGCCCTGCTTGAGGTTGATGCCCAGCTCGCCGGCGACCTCATGCTTGAAGTTGTACATGGCCTGCTTGGCCTCGGGCACATTGATCTGATTATTGTTGTTATTGTTCGCCATGGAAAAATTCCTCCTTGTCATTGTCCTGATGAGATGAGAGAAAGGCTGGCTTACCAGCCCTTGGTCTTGCCCGCGTTCTGGCGCTCATAGTCTTCGATCATCTTCTTGACCATCGTGCCGCCCACGTAGCCGTTTTCGCGGGAAGTCAGGTCGCCGTTATAGCCCTGCTTCAGGTTGACGCCCAGCTCGCGCGCGACCTCGAACTTCATGGAGTCCAGCGCCTGCTTCGCTTCCGGCACATTGACCCGGCTCTTGCTGCTCATTGCTTTCACCTCCCTGTCAAGTCTGAACCTAGTTTGACCGGCGCCAGATATTTTACGCTGGCAATTCCTGTGCGCTCATCAAATTTTTATCCTCCTGTCACACTTCTCTCAAGCATACTTCACGCGCGGGCGATATAATGAAAGGCGAAAACGGAGGTGCGACTATGGCGCGAAATTATACGGTTGAGGACGTCGAAAGTCTGCGCGGCAAGAGCGGCGTGAGCTACGAAGAGGCGATTCGCCTTCTGGATAAATACGACGGGGACATCGCCAGCGCGCTGATCGAGCTGGAAAAGAGCGGCCATCTGGGCAAAAGCTCCGTCAGCGCCGACAAAATCAGCGAGCTTGTGTCAAAATGGTGGAACCTGGGCCTTAAAAATCACGTCTTGATAGAGAGAAAGGAAACGATGCTGGTCAATTTGCCGGTCGTGGTGGCGCTGCTGCTCGCGGTGTGCGCGCCCAGGGCGACGCTGGTCGCCGCCGTGCTGCTGCTGGTGTTCGGCGGTCATATCAGCCTCCAAAGCGGCGTACAGGCCGGGGAAACGCCGCCTGAAGCGCCTGAGCGGGCGAAGCGGAACGAATCGTCCGAGGTGGGCGAGCCGGCCGGGGAAAAGCCTGCCGACGGCTTTGACCGGATCACCATCGAGTAAGGACAGGGGTTGTACAAATGCAGAAGATCATGATCGTGGAGGACGAGCAGAAGCTGGCCCGGTATCTGGAACTGGAACTGACGCACGAGGGGTACGAAACCCGCACGGCGCACGACGGCCGGGCGGCGGTCGCGCTGTACGACGAGTGGCCGAGCGATCTGATCATACTGGATCTGATGCTGCCCGAGCTCAGCGGCATCGAGGTGTGCCGGCGCATCCGGCAGAAAAGCGGCGTGCCGATCATCATCCTGACGGCGAAGGACGACGTGTCCGACAAGGTGATGGGTCTGGACATGGGCGCGGACGACTACATGACCAAGCCCTTCGCGATCGAGGAGCTGCTGGCGCGCATCCGCGTGGCGCTCAAGCGGCACGCGCCTGCGGAAAAGGAAACCGGGCAGGACGCGCGAATCCTGACCGCCGGCCCGCTCAGGCTGAATCGGGACAGCCGCGAGGTCAGCTTCGACGGGCGCGAAATCACGCTCACCAAAAAGGAATTCGACCTGCTGGAGTACCTGATGAGTCACGTCAACGTGGCCATCAGCCGCGACCAGCTGCTCAACGAGGTCTGGGGCTACAGCTACGCGGGCGACACCAACGTCGTGGACGTGTATGTGCGCTACCTGCGCGGCAAGCTCGACGACCCCTTCCAGATCAAGTTTATCCACACCATCCGCGGCGTGGGTTATCTGTTCAAGTATGAAGGATGAAAAGAAATCCATCGGACGGCGCATCGCGGGGCGCTTTTCCCGCTTCGGGCTGTACGCCAGCCTGTTCGAGCTGTGCGCGCTGCTTTTGACCTATACCGTGCTGCGCTACGCGGGCGCGCGGGTCATACTGATTGCGCTGGCAGTCTGCTTCACGGTCTGTGAAATCGCGCGGGCGCTGCTGACGATCCACTTTCACGAGCGCATCAGCTGCAAGGCCTTCAAGCCGCTGAGCAGCATCGTGGAGACCGTGCAGCACATCACCGCCAACAACCTGAGCGAGCGCATCGACCCCTGCGAGGGCGAGGAGGAGCTGCGCGAGCTGATCAACGTGCTCAACCAGATGCTCGAGCGCGTCGAAAGCGGCTATAATTCTCAGAAGCGCTTCATTTCCGACGCGTCGCACGAGCTGCGCACGCCCATCGCGGTCATACAGGGCTACGCGGACATGCTCGACCGCTGGGGCAAGACCAATCCGGACGTGATGGAGGAGTCGATCGCCGCCATCCGCACCGAGAGCGCCGGCATGAAGGAACTGGTCGAGCAGCTGCTGTTCATCGCCCGCCACGAGGGCAACGCGCAGCCCTATCAGATGGAGTACTTCGACGTGTCCGAGCTGATCGACGAGCTGGCGCGCGAAACCCGCCTGATCGATACAGACCATACGATCGAGGTGCCGGTCAACGAAAAGTGCGTCGTCCGCGCCGACCGCGCCGCGCTCAAGCAGGCCGTCCGCGTGTTTGTGGACAACGCGATCAAGTACACGCCCCGGGGCGGCCACATCGCGCTGGGCTGCCTGGTCGAAAAGAAAAACTGCCGCCTGACCGTGGCGGACGACGGCCCGGGCATCGGCAAGGACGAGCTGCGCCAGATCTTCGAGCGCTTCTATCGCGCCCCCTCGGTTCGGGGAAGCAGCGTCGAGGGTCACGGCCTGGGGCTGTCCATCGCCCGGCTGATCGTGCGCGCCCACGCGGGTCATATCGAGGTGCAGAGCAAGCTGGGCGGCGGCTCCCGCTTCCACATCCTGCTGCCCAGGTGATCGCTTCAGGGATACCGTCCCGGTACAGGCCTGAAAAACGGCGTTTTTGGCGCGATTCTGACCGCCTGCGCACCCCCAAAAATGCGGCGGACGGCGCAGCGAATCGAATTTCGCCCCCTGTACAAGCGGGGAAAAGTGTGATAAAATATACTTAGTTCGACAAGGGCGGTGAAAGCGGATGATTCGACTGAGCAGAAGTCAGGAACGCGAGGAACGGCGCGGCATGGGGCGCGGACTGCGCGCGAGCGTGATTGCGCTGCTTCTGTGCTGGCTGCCGGTCGTCGGGCTGCTGCTTTCGGCGGTCGGCTTCATTCACGTGGCCGGGCGCGTGACGCAGGCGCATAAGGCGCGGCAGGTGGTCTATCTGGCCGTGAGCCTGGTCGTTTTGATCGTGTGCAGCGGCGCGCTGGCGGCCGAGGCCTACGTCTACACCCACGACCCCTACCTGGTCGCCGATGTGCGCGACTGGGTGCTGGACAAGGTGACCGGCGGCAGCTACTACGGCGGCTACTACGACGATACCTATCAGCAGTATACGGATCAGTATTACTCGAACCCGGGCGCGTACACCTACCCCGAGGACTACTCCGACCTCCCCGCGGAGGGCGAAGCGCAGCCCTGATTCACAAAGAACGGCTGAAAAAAGCGGGCGCACATGCTTTCAATGCGGTGCGGCCGCTGTTTTTATCCATTTTTGACGCTCTTCGCGGCAATCCATGCCGTACTGCCGCGCATTCTATCGTCAGTCTGTGCGCTATTCAAGAGCCTCCCCCAGCGGGAGCGAGTCGGCAATGCCGACCCAGCTTGTCAAAAAAGGTTTTGACAAGCTGGTGGACGGGGAAGCACGCTCCCCGGCCAGGTGCCGCGCCTCAAAT
>CAKUFB010000266.1 GCA_934647145.1 uncultured Clostridia bacterium | reverse complement strand
TCGTCGGCCGGCTTCAGGCAGGCCAGCAGGCGCTGCTGCTGCTGTTCGCCGCGCCGGATCAGCGCCAGCTCGCGCCTCAGGTCGTTGTCGGCGGTCATGCGCGAGAACTGGTGAGAGAACCAGACGTTTTCAAATTCGGCGCCGTTCATCAGGATCACGCGGGTCTTGGTGTACGGATCGATCGCGTGCCTGTCATAGGGCTTGGGGTACAGCGCGTTCCAGTCGCGCAGCGTGCGCTCAATCGGCGCGGGATTCAGTTCAAAGGGGTTCATTGATCCGCCTTCCTTTCCATACCAGCCTTGACTGCAGTATTCCCCGCGCGCGCCCCGTCCATGCAGGAAGCTTTTGGCCGGCTATTCCCCCGCGCATTGCACGAGAGTGGGCTTGCGCGGCGCGAAAGGATGTGGTAAAATGAGGGTGGATTGCGACATACATATATGGAGGTAATTCACATGGTCAATAAGCTGCCCGACTGGCAGAACCCCGAAATGCTGCACATTAACCGCGAAGCGCCGCGCGCGACCGGTATTCCCTTCTGCTGCGAGGAGATCGCGCTCAACGGTTCCCGCGGCGGCTCGGCGTTTTACCGCCTGCTCAACGGCTCCTGGGACTTCTACTATGCCCCGGACGGCGAGGTTCCCGAGGGCTTTCAGGATCCAGACTACGCCATGGACGAGGTGTGGGATCAGCTGGACGTGCCCTCGAACTGGCAGATGCAGGGCTACGGCCTGCCGCACTACACCAACGTCAACTACCCGATTCCCTTCAATCCGCCCTTCGTGCCGGACGTCAACCCGGTGGGCTGCTACCGCCGCACCTTCACCCTGCCCGCCGCCTGGCAGGGCAGCGAGGTCTTCCTGAACTTCGACGGCGTGAACTCGGCCTTCTACGTCTGGGTCAACGGCGAGTTCGTGGGCTTCAGCAAGGTCACGCACATGCCCTCCGAGTTCAACATCACGCCCTATCTCGAGCAGGGCGAGAACCTGCTGGCGGTCATGGTGTACAAGTGGTCGGACGGCACCTACCTGGAGGATCAGGATTTCTGGCGCCTGAGCGGCATCTTCCGCGACGTGTACCTGCTGGGCGTGCCCAGGACGCACATCCGCGACGCGCACGCGATCGGCACGCTGGACGAGACCTATACCGACGGTCTGCTCAAGGCGGACTGCGAGCTGGTCAACTACGGCGACAAGGCTGAAAACGTCGAGGTGAAGGCCAGGCTGCTGTGGCAGGGTCAGGCCGTTCTGGAAAAGACGGCCAGCCTGACGCTCGAGCCGGACGGCCCGACCGCGCTCGCCTTCGATATGAAGGTGCCTTCCTGCGAAAGGTGGACGGCCGAGACCCCGAACCTGTACGTGCTGCTGCTGGAGATCTTCAAGGACGGCAGCGTGGTCGAGGTGCAGCGCGTCAACGTGGGCTTCCGCACGGTGGAGATCAAAAACCGCCAGCTGTACGTCAACGGCGTGTCGATCAAGATCCGCGGCGTGAACCGCCATGACACCCACTGCGAGCTGGGGCACGTGACCCCGGTCGAGACCCTCATCCGCGACGTGGTGCAGATGAAGCGGCACAACGTCAACACCGTGCGTACCTCGCACTACCCGAACGACCCGCGCCTGCTCGACCTGTGCGACAGCTACGGCCTGTACGTGATCGATGAGACCGACCTGGAGTGCCACGGCTGCGAGATGATCCCCGGCGACCACTCCATCAACCGCCTGTCCGACGACCCGCAGTGGAAGGCCGCCTACGTCAACCGCTGCGAGCGCATGGTGGGCCGCGACATCAACCACCCGGCCATCATCTTCTGGTCGCTGGGCAACGAGTCGGGCTACGGCCTGAACCAGGCCGCGATGCGCGAGCGCATTCTCGAAATGGATACCACCCGCCCGATTCACTTCCACTATGCCGACAGCTGGAAGGCAGGCTCCAGAGCCGAGAAGCTGGGCGTGCTCATCAGCGACGTGAAGAGCTCGATGTATCCCTCCGTCGATTATCTGGAGGAGGAGGGCGCCAAGGCGCCCGACGCCGATCCGACCGCCTGCCAGCCCTACTTCATGTGCGAGTACGCGCACGCGATGGGCCTGGGCCCCGGCTCGCTCAAGGAGTACTGGGAGACCATCTACCGCCACGAGCGCCTGATCGGCGGCTGCGTGTGGGAGTGGGTCGACCACGGCATGCTGTGCGAGGACGAGGAGGGCAACGAATACTATGCCTACGGCGGCGACTTCGGCGAGTATCCGCACGACGGCTGCTTCTGCGTGGACGCGCTCAACTACCCCGACCGCACCGCGCACACCGGCCTGATCGAGCTGAAGAAGGCCTATGAGCCGGTCAAGTTCGAGTGGGCCGACGAGGCGAAGGGCGAGATTCGCATCCGCAACCTGTTCGCCTTCCGCACGCTGGATACGCTGGACGCGGGCTGGACGCTGCACAGGGACGGCGAGCGCGTCGAGGGCGGCCGGCTGGATCTGTCCGGCGTCGCGCCCTACGGCGAAAAGATCGTGAAGCTTCCCTTCACCCGCCCGCAGGACGGCGAGTGCCTGATCGAGATTCACGTGTCCGAGGCGATGGATCAGAAGTGGGCCGAGCGCGGTCACGAGGTGACTGCGGCCCAGCTGACGCTCTCCACTCAGCCCAGAACCACCTTCTATCCGGTCAATTTCGAGGACGTGACCCTGGAGGAAAGCGAGGAGCACGTCGAGATCCTGGGCGAGGACTTCTCCATGCTGTTCGACAAGAAGCATGGCGACCTGATCAGCTGGCTGGCCGCGGGCAACGAGCTGGTGGCCGATCCGCTGCGCGTGAACGTGTGGCGCGCGCCCACCGACAACGACCGCAACTACCGCAAGGAGTGGGAAAAGAACGGTCTCGACCACATCGAGGATCGCCTGGAGAGCCTTGAGGTGGAGACCCTGACGCCCCAGAGCGTGCGCGTGACCGTGACCAGGGTACACGCCGCGCCCGCCCGTCAGCCCCTCCTGCGCAGCGTCATGACCTACACCGTGTACGGCTCCGGCGACGTGCGCCTGCATACCCGCTTCGAGCCGCTGTGCACGCTGCAGTACTCGCATTGGGACGGCACCGTGCGCGACCTGTTCCTGCCCAGGCTGGGTCTGCAGATGATGCTGCCCGCCCGCTACGACCGCGTGACCTGGTACGGCAAGGGCCCGCACGAGAATTATCCCGACCTGGGCGAAAGCGCGCTGCTGGGCTGCTACGAGGCCAGGGTGGCCGACCTGCACGAGCCCTACATCCGTCCGCAGGAGAACGGCGCGCGCGGTCATGTGCGCATGATGACGCTGACCGACATCCTGGGCGCGGGCCTGATGGTGCAGGGCGAGCAGACCTACGAGGACGCAGGCTTCAGCTTCACCGCCCACAACTACACCGACCAGGCGCTCAACGCCGCCGAGCACACCAACGAGCTCTACGAGGACGACGTGACCGTGCTGTCCCTCGACTGGCGCATGGGCGGCATTGGCTCCAACAGCTGCGGCCCGCTGCCGATGGACAAGTACAAGGTCATCCTGCGCGAGCCGGTCGAGTTCACCCTCGTGCTCACCCCCTATAACCGCCAGTCGGGCGAGGCCCTGCGCCGCATGCGCATCCTGCCCGCCGACTAAACCCGGTCGGCAGGGCCGACTGCCACTTGCTGCCGGCAGGCTGAGCCTGCACGCACCCGCTGCCGCCGGTCGGCAGGGCCGACTGCCACTTGCTTCCGCCGGATAGAACACGACCCCAGCCGCCATAGATTGAAGCGGCTGGGGTCTTCGGTTTTCCGGGATTCCCCGGAAAACTCATGTCGGCGCTGCCGGTTGACGGCCTCATCTGCCCGCGAGTAGCAAAGTGGCGGGGGAGCAAGCTCCCCCGCCACTTTTATTCCTCTTCCTCGGCTTCCTTCATGACGCTGCGCAGGCCGACCACGTCCTCGACCGGCAGCGAGAAGAGCACGG
>CAKUFB010000265.1 GCA_934647145.1 uncultured Clostridia bacterium | reverse complement strand
AAAGCTCAGGAAAAACGCGAGGAAGGAAATCAGGCTGCGGCGATTGGTGTAACGCTTCATGTCGGCTCCTTTCAGGGGAACGAGAGAAGGAACGTTCGAGAGGCGGCTTTTCTGAGAAAAGCCCCTCTCGAGCTCTCCCGAAAAGCACCTGCAAGAAAAACACTGTACTTCTCAGCCTGCGTGGTTCTTGCAAGCAGAGATACTCGGGGTGGCTCCTCAAGGCGCGCAGGGCGTCCGATCTGTTTCGCCGCGAGAAGCAAATTGCGTTATCGAGGCAGGCCCACTATACTTATGTAAGTATAACGAAGTAGGTGTGTTGCCTCGCCAGTGGAAGCGCCCCGAATGCTAAGCCTATGGAGGCGAATTGCCGCCACGAGGCGTGCGCGGCTCCTGCGCGCAGACTGGCGCGATTCTGACCCGATAGAGGCCGAAAAAGCGCGCATTTCGTCTCGATTTCGCCCCTTAAAATGAGGGCATGGGGAGAGAGCCTCGCCCCCTTCCCCGAAAAACGTCAGGTCTTGTCGGTTCTGTGCCAGGTTTCAAACAGCGTCTGCCAGACGTCCAGGTGCGCCTCGCAGTCCAGGTAGTGCGGGAAAATCTGCTCGCCGAAGCGGCTGGCGGCGCTTTCATAGTTCGGCCTGACTCCCTCGCAGAAGGCGCGCCATTCCTTCATCCACGCGTCCTCGTCCTGCAATGTGACGCTTCGCGCCTCGAAGCCCGCGAGGATGGCCTCTTTGCGCTCGCCCTTCGCCAGCTCAATCCCGGTGAGCCGCTCGTTGGGCACGACCGGCAGGTACTCGACCGCCAGGCCGTTTTTGTCGACGCTGGCGCGCAGCATCAGTCCGCTGTGCCAGTGCGGGTGCTCGAGGTAGTGTACGAAGTTGAAGTTGCCGGTGCCGTACACGATCTGACCGCCGCGGTAGGTTTCATGGCAGCCGACGCAGTGGCTGTGCTGGCAGAGAATCAGGTCGGCTCCGGCGCGCACCATGGCGCGGCAGGCCTTGCGCAGGCGGGGCGACGGGAACTGGCTCTGCTCCTTGCCGCCGTGATACATGACGATCACGTAATCGGCCTTCGCCTTCGCCAGGGAAATATCCTCCATCGTGTCGAAGGGATCGAAGGGGTTCGCGCCGTAGTGATGCGGCAGGGCGTAGCTGTACTCGTGCTCGCACACCCCCAGGATAGCCGCGCGCACGCCGTCCTTTTCAAGGTACACGGCCCTGCGGGAATCCTGATCGTTCTCGCCGGCGCCGAAGGGAATCATGCCCGCCTCCCGAATGGCCCGCTCGGTCTCGCGCATGGCCGCCTCGCCGAAGTCCATGACGTGGTTGTTGCTCATGCCCAGGTGGGTCAGGCCGCACTCGGCCAGCACGCGCGCGTGCTCCGGTCTGCCCTTGAGGTTGGGGCCGCACTTGCGGATGGGCGTGTCGGCGTTGGTCAGCGCGCACTCCAGGTTGGCCACGGCAAAGTCGGCCGCGCGGAGAGCCGGAAGGGTATCCCCCATCAGCTCGGCGCAGTCCTGCCGGTCGAAGGTGGCGGTCGTATACTCGGTGGGTACAATGTCGCCGCAGAGAATCAGCTTCATATTACTTCCTCCATCCGGTCAGGCGGTCGAATACCGGCCAGGCGTCCGCCGCGTAGAAGCGGTGACCCTCCTTGCCCACGACGTGCTCGAACCTGTCCGCGGCGGACGCGGCGCGGTAGGCGACGCGGGTCACGTCGGCCTGCTCCTTCACCGAGTCGATCGGGAAGATGCCGTCGTGCTGGCCGCTGACCACGATCATCGGACGGGGCGCAATCAGCGCGCCCAGATCGCCCATGTCGAAGTCCTTCATGACGCCGGGGACGTAGTTGCAGATGCAGTGACGCTGCGCGCCGATCGAGGCCAGATAGCCGCAGAAGGCGCAGGAGGGCATGGCCGCCGCGATCCGGGTATCCAGCGCCGCGGCGTAGACGGTGGTCGTGCCGCCGCCCGAGTTGCCCATCAGCGCGATCTTGTCCGCGTCGATCATCGGGAAGTGGGCCAGCACCGTGTCGATGGCGCGGGAGACGTCCCAGCAGCGCTCGCCGATCAGCGTGCGGCCCAGCAGCAGCGCCTGAACAGCCGGCTGGTGACAGGCGGGGCCGTCGGGCGTGCCGCCGCGCTCGCCGAAGCCGCGCTGATCCAGCGCCAGCGCCGCCTGGCCGCGCGCCACGATCTGGCGGGCGAAATCGCGGTCGCCGCCGTTGATGGTCTCCTCGTCGCCCGGGTACTTCGGCCGGCCCAGCGAGATGTGCATGCCCGTGGCGTGACCCTGCAGGCAGATGATCAGCGGCAGCTTGCCCTCGTAGGTCTTGGGCAGCACCAGGTGACAGCCCACGTCCACGTCCTGCTCGCTCGTGAAGACGAAGCGAATCTCGGTCTTGTCCTCTTCCTCATGCGTCCACTCGATGCGGAAGTTCTCCTCGCACCGCGTCAGCGGCAGGCCCAGCACCTCGGCTAGGCGCGCGCGCGCCTTTTCCTGCCAGGCGGCGAGATCCTCGCCCGGCTGATAGCGACAGGCTGGCTTGATTTCCTTCATCAGATTCAAATGTCTGACCTGCGGATCAAGAGACATACTCATTCCTCCCTTTGTTTTCGCGTGGTGAACCGTCTTCATTATAGCGACTCGGAACGGGAAAAGCTAGTACGAATTTGACGCGGTGCCCGTCTTATGATACGATTTTGACATCGTTTTGTGAAAACAGGCGGCAGATTTTCGCGCAGGTACTTGTCCTGCGCCCGTCCGTATGTTATAATCTGCTTATGGGTATTTTTACGGAAGAAAGGTGTGAGACGCGTGAAGCGTTTTAAAAAGATTCTCAAGATTCTGCTGCTTGTCACGGTGATTGCCGCGGCGCTGGTTCTCGCTGCGGGGTGCGCTTCGCTGAGCGGCAAGGCAAAGAAGCAGTTTCAATCCACCGACAGGCCGATCTACACCTTCGTGCCCACGCAAACCGATGCGGCGACCGCCCTGCCGGGCAGCACGCCGACAAGCGCGCCTGCGAAGACCGGTGCGACCAAGGCGCCCACGACCGCGCCCACGAAGACTGCAATCCAGGCACCCACGACCGCGCCTACAAAAACTGCGACCAAGGTGCCGACCGCCGTGCCGACCAAGGTGCCGACTCAGGCACCCACCGCCGCGCCGACTCAGGCGCCTACCGCCGCGCCGACCAAGGCGCCCACCACCGCACCGACTCAGGCACCCACCGCCGCACCGACTCAGGCACCTACCGCCGCGCCGACCAAGGCGCCTACCGCCGCGCCGACTCAGGCACCCACCGCCGCGCCGACTCAGGCACCCACCGCCGCACCGGCCAAAGCGCCCGAACCCGAGATCACCACGCCCTACGTCGGCAACGCCAACTCGAAGGTCTTCCACAGCGCGGGCTGCAGCTCGGTCCGAGACATGAAGGCAAAAAACCGCGTGCCCCTGTCCAGCCGGGAATCAGCCATCGAAAAAGGCTACAAGCCCTGCCAGCGCTGCAATCCCTGAAGCTACATCACGCCCAGGCCGCGCGAAACCAGCGTGATAAAGTCCTGCACGTTGGTCACGATGGTGGTGGCCGACAGGCTGCCGCGATCCTGCAGCTTGTTGACCACGAACTCGTCCGCGTCCACGGCGTACAGGTAGACCGGGCGCACCGTGCCGTCGGGCAGCACACGGAAGCTGGGGGTCATGTTGCCCGCGGCGATGGTGTGCAGCATGGTGGCCAGGCAGATGATGGTCGTGCACTGCCTGATCAGGCCGCGCATGGCGCTCTGACCCTCGTAGGCGCTGGCGATCACCTCGGGCAGCGGGCCGTCGTCGCGGATCGAGCCGGTCAGCACGAAGGGAATACGGTTCTTGACAATGCCGTACATGATGCCGTTGTCGATGCCGTAGCGGTCGATGAAGGCGGGAATCGAGCCGCAGGCGCGCACGCGGTTGATCACGTCCAGGTGGTTATAGTGGCCGTTGGGCTG
>CAKUFB010000264.1 GCA_934647145.1 uncultured Clostridia bacterium | reverse complement strand
GTAGCCTTTGAGCAGCTGTTCGCCGCTTGATTCCTCGACAACCTTTTCATTTGTCCGCGTTTTCGTTACCAGTTCAACCCCTCCCCCCCACGCCGCGCTCCCGCGCGTCTCGTGAAAAGCGCGAGCCCCTGCGTCAAACCGCAGGGGCTCGTCGGATAACGTTCAGATCCTGGTCAGCGCCAGCCGGTTTTCCAGCACCATCGACTCTCCCTGGCTCAGGCCGCGCAGACCGCTCTTTTCAGGCGGCAGCGGGCGGTTCGGCGCGTCGATCATCCAGGTCTGCGGCTCGGGACACATGAACCTGTGCTTCGCGTCCATGTTCCACAGCATCCAGAACTTAAACTGCGGATCGACCGTGTACTCGATCTGCCATCCCGCGCCCACGTCGCGCAGGCAGCCCCTGCCGCCGGTCTGATCGAGGTGAATCGAAATCGGCCCCTTACAGGGCGTCGCGCCGTCGCCCTTCAGCTGAAGCAGCAGCGGATCGTCGTTAAGTACCTCGCCGGTCGGAATGATGCGCTCGTCGTAGGGAAACGCGTGCTCGGTCGTCAGGATCAGGCGAATGTCCTCCTCCTTTCCCTCCGGCAGGAAGGGCGCGTTGAGCGTCGTGTGGAAGCCCACGCCCACCGGCATCCTGCGCGCGCCGTCGTTGGTGATCTTCACGCGCTGGGTCAGGCCGTCCTCCGCCAGCGTGTCCGTCACCTCGATCGTGAACTCGTGCGGGAATTCCTTCAGGTAGGGCTGCTCGCGGGTGCTCCTGTAGCGGAAGACCGCCCGCGCGCTCCCCTCCTTCGCCTCGAGCCGCATCACCTCGAACGCCGTGGAGCTGATGAAGCCGTGCATGTGATGTCCGTGGTTCTCGTTGATCGGCAGGCGGTAGGTATAGCCCTCATAGGTGTAGGTTCCATCCTTGATGCGGTTGGGCGGGAACAAAAGCGGCGTGCCATAGACATTGGGGTTCTCGCGCAGGGTTCGCAGATCGTCCGGCTCGCGCACCAGGCGCGCGCCCGTCGCCTCGTGAACCAGGCTGAAGCAGTTGCAGCCCAGCTGCGGAGCCAGCAGCGCCTCGTACCCGCCGGCCTTCAGGCAGACCGCCTCTCCGTCCTTCCAGGGAATCATTCGTGCCAATTCGTTCATTTTCGATCACCTCTTCCCTGATTATACCTCAGAAGCGGGCTTTTGTCGGCCTCCGGGGTAAAATTTACGTCAAATGTCATGAAATGGCGGAAATTATTTCATGAGTGCTTGCATTTGAAACAGTTTTGTAATACAATAGAGTGGTATTAATGGAGGTGAACTCATGAAATACCACGCGCGAAGAGGTCTGAAGGCGATTGCCGCGCTGCTTGTGAGCGGCATGCTGGCGTTTTCTCCGCTGAGTCAGGCCCTGGCCGCCTCCGCGACCTATTCGGTCAACGCGGACAAGGTCAATATCCGAAAGAGTCCCAGCACCGACGCGGGCATCCTCAAAACCATCCGCAGAGGCGAAGAGGTGACACTGGTTTCCGGCTCGCTGGACGGCTGGCTGCAGGTTTCCTACGGCTCGACGATCGGCTACGTCTCCGCCGACTACGTGACCCTCACTGCCTTTTCAGGCTCGATGGTCGCGACGGTCATCGGCGCGGACAAGCTGAACATCCGCGCATCGGCCTCCCAGAAGGCCAAGATCGTGAAGGTTGTCCCGCGCGGCAGCGTGCTGACGGTTGACCAGTACGAGGACGGCTGGTTCCACGTGTCCTATAGCGGCGCCGAGGGCTATGCCAGCGCCGAGTACCTGATGCTCAGCGTGAGCACGAACGTCACTGAACCGCCCGCGCCCGATCCCACCCCCGTGCCCGGCCCGGACGACGTGAGCCCCTCCCTGCTCAAAAAGGGCGACAAGGGCGAGGCGGTCGTGCTGCTCCAGCAGAAGCTGATCGCCCTGGGCTACCTCGCTGGCACGGCGGACGGCGCCTATGGCGACGCGACGGTCGCGGCGGTCAAGGCCTTCCAGAGCGCAAACGGGCTCAAGGCGGACGGCCAGGCCGGCCAGAAGACCCTCGATGCCCTCAACAGCGCTTCCGCCCCCGCCCGGCCCGACGCCACCTCTACGCCCACCGGCGTGCTCAAAAACGGCGACAAGGGCGACGCGGTGCAGGCGCTCCAGCAGAACCTCATCATCCTGGGCTACCTGACCGGCAAGGCAGACGGCTCCTTCGGCGACGCGACCGACGCGGCTCTTCGCGCCTTCCAGAAGGCCAGCGGCCTCAAGCAGGACGGCGAGGCGGGCCAAAAGACCCTCGAGGCCGTCGCCCACGCCGTCGCCAAGCTGACCGACACCACCCTGAGCAAGGGCGACAAGGGCGATAAGGTGCAGACGCTTCAGCAGAATCTCATCACCCTGGGCTACCTGACCGGCAAGGCAGACGGCGAGTACGGCTCCAGAACCGCCAACGCGGTTCGCGCCTTCCAGCGGGCGAACGACCTGGTCGTGACCGACGAGGCCGATCAGGCCACGCAGGACGCCATCGCCGCCGCCGTCAAGGCGCTGACCGGCGCGCCGGCCGCCACCGTGCTTCAGAAGGGCGACAAGGGCGACGCGGTGCAGGCGCTCCAGCGCCAGCTCGCCACCCTGGGCTACCTCACCGGCGCGGCCGACGGCATGTTCGGCGCGGCCACCCGCACGGCTGTCAAGGAATTCCAGGCGGCGCATAACCTCAAGGCCGACGGTGTCGCGGGCCGTGAAACGCTCGACGCCATCGCCGCCGCCGTCAAACAGGCCACCACCGGCGACGACCCGAACGATCCCTCGGTGCTCAAGAAGGGCGATAAGGGCGACGCGGTCAAATCGCTGCAGGAAAAGCTGATTTCCCTGGGCTATCTCACCGGCAGCGCCGACGGCATCTTCGGCACAGGCACCATTTCGGCGGTCAAGGCCTTCCAGACGGTCAGCGGCCTTCCCGCAGACGGCGTGGTGGGCAGCAAGACAATGAAGGCCCTCAACGCGGCCATCGATAAGAAGAACAACACCTCCTCCGAGGTGCTCCAGAAGGGCGACAGCGGCGACGCGGTCAAGTCGCTGCAGACGCAGCTGATCACCCTGGGTCACCTTTCCGGCAGAGCCGACGGCGTGTTCGGCGAGAGCACGAAGAGCGCGGTCAAGGCCTTCCAGAGCGCGAACGGCCTCACCGCGGACGGCGTGGCGGGCAAGAAGACCCAGCAGGCCATCCTCGACGCCATCGCCAAAAAGGCCGGCGACGACGCGAGCAAGGATCAACCGACCGATTCCACGCTGCGCCGCGGCAGCATGGGCAGCGCGGTCAGAGCGCTGCAGAACCGCCTGATCGAGCTGGGCTACCTGCCCGCGGGCAACGCGGACGGCGAATTCGGCACGCTGACCGAGAACGCGGTCAAGGCCTTCCAGAGCAGAAACGGCCTGTCCGTAGACGGCGTCGTCAGCACCAAGACGCTGACCAAGCTCAACAGCGGCGACGCGGTCAAGGCGAACGCCCCCGTCGTCTCCACCAGCGCGCTGGCCTCCAAAATCATCGCGACCGCCAAGCAATACCTGGGCTGCCCCTACGTCTACGCCACCCGCGGCCCGAAGACCTTCGACTGCTCCGGCTTCACCTACTACGTCTTCAAGCAGTACGGGTACTCCCTCAAGGGCTCGGCCTACCTGCAGGGCTACAACGACGCCTATCCGAAGATTGTCTCGATGTCCGCGCTCCAGCCCGGCGACCTGGTCTTCTTCAACACCATCGCCGACAACGACCTGAGCGACCACACCGGCATCTACATCGGAAACGGCGACTTCATCCACGCCAGCAGCGGCGGCGGCCACGTCATGATCAGCTCCATGCTCAAGGGGTACTACTACACCAACTTCAGTTGGGGCCGCCGCGTCCTGAACTGACGCCGGGCAGGCCAAGCCTGCTCCCGGTCGGCAGGGCCGACTGCCACTTGCTGCCGCCGGATAGAACACGAACCCAGCCGCCATATATTGGAGCGGCTGGGTTCTTTGAATCCGC
>CAKUFB010000263.1 GCA_934647145.1 uncultured Clostridia bacterium | reverse complement strand
TTTTTATGCGGATCACCGCGCGCAGGCGCGTAACGACGAGATGGAGGAATGTGGAGTGAACCAGGTGAACGCCATCGAGCTGAGGAATCTCTCCAAGCGTTTTGGCAAGGTCGTGGCGAACGACCGGATCAACCTGTCGGTGCGCCATGGCGAGATCATGGCCATACTGGGCGAAAACGGCAGCGGCAAGACCACGCTGATGAACATGATCTCCGGCATCTACTACCCGGACGAGGGCGAGATCTATGTAAACGGCGATCCGGTGACCATCCGCTCGCCCAAGGACGCCTTTCCGCTGGGCATCGGCATGATTCACCAGCACTTCAAGCTGGTCGACGTGCTGACGGCGGCGGAGAACATCGTGCTGGGCCTGCCCGGCTCGACCAGGCTCAGCATCCGCGACGTGGTGACGAGGATCAACAAGCTGACCCACGACTACGGCTTCGATCTGGATCCCTTCAAGAAAATCTATGAGATGTCGGTCTCCGAGAAGCAGACGGTGGAAATCCTGAAGGTGCTTTACCGCGGGGCGAGCATCCTGATCCTGGACGAGCCGACGGCCGTGCTGACCCCGCAGGAGACGCAGAAGCTGTTCGACGTGCTGCGCAACATGCGCGCAGCGGGCAAGGCGATCATCATCATCACGCACAAGCTCAACGAGGTGCTGGAGCTGTCCGACCGGGTGGCGGTGCTGCGCAAGGGCCAGTACATCGGCACGGTGGAGACGAAGGACGCGACCGTCACCTCGCTGACCGAGATGATGGTGGGCAAGCGGGTCGAGCTGAACATCGACCGCAGCGAGCCGGAGAACCTCCAGCTGCGCCTTCATATGAAGGACGTGACCTGCGTCAACATCGACGGGCGCATCACGCTCAACCACGCCACCTTCGACGCGTACGGCGGCGAGATCCTGGGCATCGCGGGCGTGGCCGGCAGCGGCCAGAAGGAGCTGCTGGAGTCGATCGCGGGTCTGACGCCCACCGAGTCGGGCGAGATCGACTACTTCCCGCCCGAGCACAAGGGGATGGACATCACCCGGCTCAGCGCGGTGGAGATCAGCCGGCTGGGCATCAAGCTGTCCTTCGTGCCGGAGGACCGGCTGGGCATGGGCCTGGTCGGGCCGATGGACATGGTGGACAACATGATGATCCGCTCCTACCGCAGGGGCAATTCCTTCTGGGCCGACCGCAAGAATCCCCGCACACTGGCCGAGCGCATCATCAAGGAGCTCGAGGTGAGCACGCCGGGCGTCTCCACGCCGGTGGGCAAGCTGTCGGGCGGCAACGTGCAGAAGGTGCTGGTGGGCCGCGAAATCGCCTCCAGCCCGATCGTGCTGATGGTGGCCTATCCGGTGCGCGGACTGGACATCAACTCCTCCTACACGATTTATCACCTGCTCAACGAGCAGAAGAAGCGCGGCGTGGCCGTGCTGTGCGTGGGCGAGGATCTGGACGTGCTGCTGGCGCTGTGCGACCGGATCCTGGTGCTGTGCGACGGGAGAATCAGCGGCATCGTGGACGCGAGAACCGCCACCAAGGAGCAGATCGGCCTGATGATGACCCACAGTGAGAAGGGAGGACTCGCCTGATGTCCGTTTCCAGTCATGCAAAGCCCCATGAACCGCTGGTGCATCTTTCCAAGCGGGATCACATTTCTTTTGTCCATGCCTGGCTGATTCGCCTGTCGGCCGTGGTGCTGGCGCTGCTCGTCTGCGCGGCGGTCATCTACGGCCTGACCGGACTAAACCCGGTCGAGGTCTATGCGGGCATTATCGACGGCGCGGTGGGCACGAACCGCCGCCTGTGGGTGACCATCCGCGACGCGCTGGTGCTGCTGTGCATCGCGGTCGCGCTGACGCCCGCCTTCAAGATGCGCTTCTGGAACATCGGCGCGGAGGGACAGGTGCTGATGGGCGGCGTGGCCAGCATGCTGCTGATGATCAACTGCTCGCATCTGCCCAACGGCGCGCTGCTGCCGCTGATGCTGCTCGCGGCGCTGGCGGCGGGCGCGCTGTGGGGCCTGATTCCGGCCTTTTTCAAGGCAAACTGGAACACCAACGAGACGCTTTTCACCCTGATGATGAACTACATCGCCATGCAGGTGGTCACGTTCTGCGTGGTCTTCTGGGAGAACCCCGCCGGCTCCAACTCGGTGGGCATCGTCAACGCCTCGACCAAGGCCGGCTGGCTGCCCGCGCTGTTCGGGCTGAACTACGGCTGGAACCTGGTGCTGGTGCTGACGCTGACGGTGCTGGTGTACGTGTACCTGCGCTTCAGCAAGCAGGGCTATGAAATCGCCTATGTCGGCCAGAGCGAGAACACCGCGCGCTATGCGGGCATTTCGGTTAAGAAGGTCATCCTGCGCACGATGGCCATTTCCGGCGCGATGTGCGGCCTGGCGGGCTTCATGCTGGTTTCCGGCGCGAGCCACACCATCTCCACCAGCACGGCTGGCGGCCGAGGCTTCACGGCGATCATCGTGGCCTGGCTCTCCAAGCTCAACACCTTCACCATGGCCTTTGTGTCCTTCTTCCTGGTGTTCCTGCAGAAGGGCGCCGGCCAGATCGCCACGCAGTTTAACCTGAACGAAAACGCTTCGGAAATCATCACCGGCATTATCCTGTTCTTCATCCTGGGCTGTGAGTTCTTCATTAACTACAAGGTGAACTTCCGCGGCAAGAGAAAGGCGGATTGAGCATGAATACGATCATCATCCTGATTCAGAAGGCGATCGGCCAGGGCGTGTGCATGACCTTCGGCGCGAACGGCGAGATCCTGACCGAGAAGAGCGGCAACCTGAACCTGGGCGTGCCGGGCATGATGTACATGGGCGGCATTGCGGGCCTGGCCGGCGCGTACCTGTACGAAAACGCGGTCGCCAATCCGGTGCCGATTGTGGGCATGATGATTTCCTTCCTGTGCGCGATGCTGTTTGCCGCGCTGGGCGGACTGATTTACAGCGTGCTGACCATCACCCTGCGCGCCAATCAGAACGTGACCGGTCTGGCGCTGACCACCTTCGGCGTGGGCGTGGGCAACTTCTTCGGCGGCTCGCTGTCCAAGATGAGCGGCGGCGTGGGACAGATTTCGGTCAAGGTGACGGCCAGCGCCTATCGCGCCACCATTCCGGTGCTCTCCGAGCTGCCGGTGGTCGGCCCGATCTTCTTCAGCTACGGCTTTCTGACCTATTTCTGCGTGCTGATCGCCATCGTGATGAGCTGGTTTTTTAACCGCACGCGGCAGGGGCTGAACCTGCGCGCCGTGGGCGAAAGCCCTGCGACTGCCGACGCGGCGGGCATCAACGTGAACCTGTACAAGTACCTGGCCACCTGCATCGGCGGCGCGATTGCCGGCCTGGGCGGGCTGTACTTCGTGATGGAATACACCGGCGGCACCTGGGCCAACAACGGCTTTGGCGACCGGGGCTGGCTGGCCGTCGCGCTGGTCATCTTCGCCCGCTGGAAGCCGCTGCACGCCGTGTGGGGCGCGGTGCTCTTCGGCGCGCTGTACATCCTGTATCTCTACATCCCCGGGCTGGAGCGCAGCACGCAGGAGGTCTTCAAGATGCTGCCCTATCTGGTCACAGTGCTTGTGCTGATCCTCATCAGTCTGCGCAAGAAAAAAGAAGATCAGCCGCCCGAGAGCCTCGGCTTGGCCTATTTCCGCGAAGAGCGCTAGTCGGCAGGGCCGACGGCCACTTGCTGCCGCCGGATAGAACACGAATTCGGGAACCATAAATTGGAGTTCCCGAATTCTTCGATCTCCCAGAGATTCTCTGGGAGATTTCTATCGGCATTGCCTCCGCGAATCGGGTTCGCAGCCCCCTGCTAGCGCCGGCCAAACGCATCCTTCGGCCATAAATCAGAGCCTCAGGCTGCTTCGTTTTCGCAAATGCGCAAGAAAGTGCCCCACAAGAAGTTACGAGATAGACTACCCGGCAGGCTGAGCCTGCACCCACCTGCTGCCGCCGGTCGGCAGTGCCGACAGCCACTTGCTGCCGCCGGATAGAACACGAATTCGGGAACCATAAATTGGAGTTCCCGAATTCTTCGATCTCCCAGAG
>CAKUFB010000262.1 GCA_934647145.1 uncultured Clostridia bacterium | reverse complement strand
CTTCTTCATGAAAAACACCTCCTTGAGATGATACACTTATTGTAGCATATTTCGGGCGCTGATTCAACCGTCAATTTGGCTGTAGCATGGCAAAAAAGCAGAAAATCACGCCGCTTGACAGGCGATAGCGCCTCCGTTTATCACGAACGTGAGTCAGATGAAAGGCTGGGCTTCTGCGGCGCGGCGTATATGTGCCGGGTAAACAAGCGGACGCCGGGCATGAATTTCCGCGATATGATGAAATAAACGGGTAAAGCAGGGATAAAAAACTCACATTGCTGTATAAATGAAAGAAATGTACAACAGATTAGCTGAATAGTTCATTGAAATCCCCGCCGGAATCGTTTAATATGAATGTAACCGAGGTGAAGGGAAGCGGTGATTCCCTTTATTCTCTGAAGAAAAGGAGGAAAAGAACCATGAAGAGAAGCCTGACACTGATCCTTGCTCTGCTGCTGGCGCTGTCGATGTGCGCCGTGCAGGCGGACAACGAGCACGCCTTCACGCCCTACGAGGAAACCGTGACCATCACGACCGGCAAGCAGCTGGTCGCCAGCCCGAATTTCCTGGAGGGCGACTCCCAGGGCGACAACTACATGACCCGCGCCATCAAGGACGAGCTGAACATCGAAGTGAAGCTGCTGTGGGAATCGGACGAGTACGCCTCCAAGATTTCCCTGTGCATTGCCGGCGACGATCTGCCGGACATGTTCGTTTCTCCCAACTATATCACCTACGCCTCTCTGGTGGAGAATGAAAAGCTGGCCGACCTGAGCGAGGCCTGGAAGACCTACGCCAGCGACTACATTCAGGCGGTTTGCGACTCCTACGAGCATACCTGGGTGGACGCGCTGACCGACGCGGACGGCCACCTCTACTGCATCGCCGCGCCCCAGTACTACTACGACGGCTCCGCGCTGATGTGGCTCAGGCAGGACTGGATGGACGCGCTGGGTCTGCAGACGCCCAAGACCATCGACGAGCTGCACGACGTGCTGGTCGCCTTCAAGGACAGCTATAACTCCCAGCTGGTTTTCCAGAAGGACCCGATCGCCGGCTACGGCTCCCTGTTCTCCTCCTGGGGCATCTGCTCCGCGCTCAACGCATATCCGTCCATCTGGACCGAGAACGCCGAGGGCAAGGTGGAATACGGCAGCGTGAGCGCTCAGATGAAGGAAGCGGTCAAGCTGCTCAACGCCTGGTATAACGAAGGCCTGATCGACCCCGAGTTCCCCACCTATGACACCAACGCCGTCGCCGCCAAGTTCAACGCGGGAGAAACCGGCCTGCTCTTCGGGCCCTGGTGGGTGTCCTTCCAGCTGGCCGACAGCCTGAAGCTCGAGAGCTGCGACGTGGCGCCCTATAACGTGCCCGCCGACGCCAATGGCAGCGTCAACCTGTGCGCTCCGGCCACCTACGGCGCTCAGCTGCTGGTTTCCAAGGAATGCGCCAACCCCGAGGCTGTCGTGAAGATGTACGGCATGCAGTTCGAGATCTTCGGCAACGGCGGCGGCACCGAGTATACTGAGAAGTATCGCGATGTGACCGCGAAGACCCGCGCGGCCAACATCGGCTGGGGTGCGCTGTTCCCCTGCGGCGGCGTGAACCAGGCCATGTCCGACGGCGTGCTGCGCGCCAACTACGCGACGCACGACCTGTTCGAAAAGGGCGAATTCCAGCGCGACGATTATACCGATTCTCAGCGCATGGTCGCGGAGAAGGCCGTTGCCTGGAGCAAGGGCGAAACCGAGGACGCGAACGGCTGGATCTACTACAAGGGCTACTACGTGGCCGGCGACCTGTTCCGCGCGGACGACATCAAGCTGATCCCGCAGACCTTCGCGCAGCAGACCGAGTCCATGGGCGAGCTGTGGGCCTCTCTCGAAACGCTTGAGGACACCACCATCATGGCGATGATCGTGGGCGAAAAGAGCGTCGATGACTGGGATGACTTCGTCGCGCAGTGGTACGCGCAGGGCGGCGACATCATCACCGAGGAAGTCAACGAAGCCTGCGGCAGGTAAGCCGTGAATTCAGGAGGCGGGCGGGGAAGACCTGTCCGCCTCTTTTTCAGCAGTATACTCAAAGCGAGGGGTGAGGGGATTGTATAACCGAAAGCACGCGCTCTACTATCACGCAATGGTTTTGCCGGGCATCCTGATGCTGATCCTGTTCAGCTATATCCCGATGTTCGGCATCATCATGGCATTTGAAAAGTACGTCCCGGCGAAGGGCTTCCTGGGCTCCAAATGGGTAGGCCTCAAAAACTTCCAGACGCTGTTCCGCTTTGCGGATTTCAAAAACGCGGTGGGCAACACGGTCATCATCGCGCTGCTCAAGATCGTCTTCGGCATCCTGGTGCCGGTTTTCTTTGCGCTGGTGCTCAACGAGTGCCGCGCGCAGTGGATTAAGCGGCCGATTCAGACCATCGTCTACCTGCCGCACTTCCTTTCCTGGGTTATTCTGGCCGTCATTTTCCAGAACCTGCTGTCGCTCAACGGCCTGTTCAACAAGCTGGTGTCCCTGCTCGGGGGCACGCCGGACATCTGGCTGATACGCGCCAGGCACTTCCGAAAGATACTGATCGTCACCGACGTGTGGCAGTCCTTCGGCTACGGCGCAATCATCTACCTGGCCGCCATGACCAGCATTTCTCCCGATCTGTACGAGGCCGCGTCCATCGACGGCGCGACCCGCATGCAGCGCATCTGGCACATCACCCTGCCGGGCATCGTACCCACCATCGTGCTCATGTCCACCCTGGCGCTGCGCAATATACTCAACGCGGGCTTTGACCAGGTATACAACCTCTACTGCCCGCTGGTCTACTCCACCGGCGACATCATCGACACCTATGTCTACCGCATGGGTCTGGTCAACCTGCAGTACAGCCTGTCCACCGCCGTGGGCCTGGTCAAGTCGGCCATCGGCATGGTGCTGATCGTGGCGAGCTACTTCCTGGCCGACCGGCTGGCCGGATACAGTATTTTCTGAGGAGGCGGTCGAAATGAAAAATAGACACTCGAAAATCGAACGCTTCGGCCTGTTTGACCTTGTCGTCTATGTGATTCTGTTCATTTTCTGCGCCATCTGCCTGCTGCCGCTGCTCAACACGGTCGCCATGTCCCTCTCAGACAAGACCAGCGCGGCTGCGGGTAAGGTGCTTTTGTGGCCGGTCAACTTCACCGTGCAGCCCTACATCGAGATCCTCAACGACGCGCAGTATGTCCGCTCCTTCGGCATTTCAGTCGAGCGCGTGCTGCTGGGTACGCTGGTCAACATGTTTTTCTCGATCACCATGGCCTATCCGCTGTCCAGGTCCCGCAATCAATTCCATGCGCGCAACTTCTATATGTGGGTCATGATCTTCACGATGATGTTCGGCGGCGGCCTGGTCGCGACCTATATCTGGCTCAAGACGCTGGGACTGCTGGACAGCATCTGGGTACTGGTGCTGCCCGGCGCGGTGCCGACCTTCAGCGTCATTGTGCTGATGAACTTTTTCAAGGGACTGCCCGGCGCGCTGGAGGAGGCCGCGCTGGTAGACGGCGCGAATCCCTTCCAGATCATGTACAAAATCTTCGTGCCGCTCTCCCTGCCCTCGCTGGCCACTATTTCGCTCTTCGCCATCGTGGGACACTGGAACGCCTACTTTGACGGCAAAATCTACATCAACTCGCTGCGCAATCTGCCCCTGCAGACCTACATTCAATCGCTTTCCGCCGAGCTGACCGCCGAACAGATGGTCAATATGACGCCGGAGGAGATCGTCGCGCGGCTGGAGGTGTCCAGTCTCACCTTCAACTGCGCCAAGGTAGTCGTGTGTACCATCCCGGTGCTGGTCATCTATCCCTTCCTTCAGAAGTACTTTGTCACCGGCCTGGTCATGGGCTCGGTCAAGGAATAGCGCACCGTGCGGCTCGGGCGTATGCCCGGGCTTTTTTCATGCAGGAAATCGGAAAAACGTTTCAGTGTGTAACAAAGTGGTTGACATGTTGTGACGATCGTGCTATACTATGCTCACGAACAAATGGTCTGATCTGGCAAAACTGGAGAGGAGATA
>CAKUFB010000261.1 GCA_934647145.1 uncultured Clostridia bacterium | reverse complement strand
CGCTCCGCGTCCAGCCACAGGCCGAACAGCAGCCCCTTTTCGTGGATGTAGTCGCGGATTTCGCCGATGCCGCGCGGATACTTGCCCTCATCGGCCGTCCAGTCGCCGCACTTTGCCCACCACTGCGCGCATTCATCGCCCGCCCTGACGTACCATCCCGCGTCGATGATCAGCGTCTCCGCGCCCACGGCGGCGGCGGTGTCTGCAAAATGCTTCGTGGCCGGAATGTCCATCACGCGCTCCGGGCCCATGCCGCACTCAACCAGCTCGTAGTGTTCGTCCGGCTCCGCGGGGAACTCGCTTCTGCGCAGGTGCCGGTGCATCATGTTGACCGAATCGTCCAGGTCGCCCGCCAGCATACAGACGTGTACCGCCGGGGTCTCGAACGCTTCTCCCGGCGCAAGGCGCAGAAGCGGCGCGTAGCCCGCAATCTCCGCCCGGAAGGACAGCCGCGTCCGGTTGCCGCCCGCCAGCGGGCTGTACTCGTAGTCGAACCGGAACTCATACGCGCCCGAATACCCCAGCTGCACCTGCATCATCGTGCCCAGCAGCCGGTTCTCCAGTGTAAACATCGGGTGCCTGTGCCGACCCGCGCCCAGCTTGCCGCCCACGCAAAAGCCGCCGCGCACCAGCGGACGGGTGGTGTACAGACCCTCGCAGCCCCACTCGCTTTCGCTCATATATCCCAGCGTATAGACCGCCTCGGGCGATACGCCGTACTCGCTGACCTCACGGATCACCTCGACCGGGCCGCACATCGGCGCGATTCTGTTCAGGTTCAGCGGCGCGTCGCCCCTGTTTTCGACCTCCAGCCACCGCCTGAGCACCGCCGTGCCGTCCAGCAGCGTGTGTACCTTCACCCGCAGCGGCGCAATCCCGCTCTCAAGCGTCAGCGCAGCGTGCAGGCCCTTTTCCTCCCGCGCACAGGAAAAATCCTTCTCCGCCCAGTCGAAGGCCAGGCAGCAGCCGTTCGCTTCCAGATCAAACGCCTGCGGCTGCGCAAACAGGCGCTCGTCCAGGTTGGTCGGCATCGCGTCGAGCACATTCTGCGGATACCCCGCCGTGTTCCAGCCCGCCGCCATGTACCGCCCGTCCGAAAGCGCCTCCTCATACGTAGTCATTCCGGCGCGGAAGCAGAATATCCTTCGCCCGTCCTGCTCGCGCACATACACGTCCTGAAATTCGTTCTCAAACAGCTCTCTGTTCATACAACCTCCTTTTCCGTGTCGGGTCGGCAGGGCCGACTGCCGCTTGCTGCCGGTCGGCAGAGCCGACTGCCGCTTGCTGCCGGCAGGCTGAGCCTGCACCCACCTGCTGCCGCCGGACGGAACACGAAACCAGCCGCCATTGATTGGAGCGGCTGATTTCTTCGAATCTGCGGATTTCTCCGCAGATTGATGGTCGGCATTGCCGGCAGGCAGTGCCTGCACCCAACTGCTGCCGCCGGTTCTGACACGAATTCGGGAACCATAAATTTGAGTTCCCGAATTCTTCGGTTTTCCGGGTCGGCGCTGCCGACCCGGGCTGGGGGAGGCTCCGCTTCGCTTCGCGCTCCCCCAGACCCCCACCGAAGTTTGTCCAGGCAGGCAATGCCTGCCCCCACCTGCTGCCGGCAGGCAGGGCCGACTGCCACCTGCTACCGCCGGTTCTGGTGACGAATCCGGGAACCATAGATTGAAGTTCCCGGATTCTCCGTTATTTGGGCATCGCCCGCGTCGCATTCGGGGAACCGCGCTTCTCCTGCGCCTGACCTTTGCGGATCAATGTGCTTTCCGTGAGAGTTCGAGAGAGGCGAAAGGAATTGCGGCCTCGCCAGCCTTTGTTTATGAACTGTGCCGCTTATCGTTGCGCGCCAGCAAGTGGGTCCGGGCACTGCCCGGTCAGAAAGGCGGCCTCCCCAGCGTAACTCCGGTGACCTTCTGAACGCGCCCTTACTTCGCCCCGGCCATGATCGCCGCGCCGGAGGACGCGCCCAGGCGGCTGGCTCCGGCCTCAATGAGCGCCGCGGCGTCTTCATAGGTTCTGATGCCGCCGGACGCCTTGACCTTCACGCCGCCGGTCACATGACTGGCCATCAGCTGCACGTCGTGCACGGTCGCCTTGCCCTCGGTAAAGCCGGTGCAGGTCTTGACGAACGCCGCGCCCGCCTCGCAGGCCAGCCGCACCGCACGGATTTTCTCCTCGTCGGTCAGCAGGCCGGTCTCGATGATGACCTTGACGCACCTGCCTTTCGCGGCGCGCACGATCTGCGCGATCTCGTCCCGCACATACGCGTCGCGCCCTTCCTTGAGCGCGCCCACGCAGATCACCATGTCGAACTCGTCGCAGCCGTCCTGATACGCCTGCTCGGTCTCGGCCACCTTGATCGCCGTGCGGTTCGCGCCCAGAGGAAAGCCGATCACGGTGCAGACCTTCACGTCGCTGCCCGCCAGCAGTTCCTTGGCCAGGGGCACATAGCAGGGGTTGATGCACACGCTGGCGAAGTCGTACTCGCGCGCCTCGGCGCACAGCTTGCGGATGTCCTCCTCGCGCGCGGCGGACTTGAGCAGGGTATGGTCGATGTATTTGTTCAGTTTCATTGGGATTCCTCCTTGTCATGATATTCAGCGTTCTCGCTGTTTCCATTATACACCTGAAACGCCCTGATTGAAAAGCCAAAACGCATGTTTCACAGGAATCCTGTTTCTGTCGCTTTCTCTCGCTGCCCTCGCTCTCACCAAATTATAATTCAGTCTTTTTCGTGTTTCTATTGCTTTTCGCCCAGAAAATATGCTATTATCGTCATGTTCGGAGGGGAGGTGTGCGCATGATCGAGCGGACGGAACGACTCGCCGCCACGGGCGAAGTGACGATCGACTGGAACTGGTATCACGGCCGCGAGCAGCGGACGCTCAGGCAGCGCGAATCGCACCTGCACGCCTGCTATGAGCTGTACCTGTACGTGCAGGGGGAGGTGTCCTTCCTGGTGGACGGGCGCGCCTACCAGCCCCGCCGCGGAGACGTCCTGCTCACCCATCCCGGCCAATGGCACCACTGCGTCTGCGCGCGTGAGGAGGAGCACGAGCACTTCTGCATCTATCTGCGCGGCACGCTGCCCTGCGCGCTGCCCCCGGGCGGCCTGATCCGCCTGCAGCGCAGCGAGGCGCTGCTGGAGGCCTGCTACCGCTTCAACCGGCGGCTGGATGGGGGAGAGGCTCCGCCCGTCGCCTGGGCGCAGATGCTCTGCACGCTGCTGTGCGCCCTGACCGACGAGCCCACCCTCTCCGGCGGCGAAAAGGAGCTTTCGCCCCGCCTGCAGGACGTCCTTCGCTACGTTCAGGCGCACTACGCCGAAATCCCGTCTGCCGCCTGGCTGGCCGGTCGCTTTTTCCTGAGCGTCAGCACGCTCAGCCGCATGTTTCACGCCGAGCTGGGCTTGTCGCCCTATCGATACCTGGAGGAGGTGCGCATGGCCGCAGCCTGCCGCCTGCTGCGTGAGAACCGGCCGGTCACAGAGGTGGCCGCCCACTGCGGCTTTTCCGACTGCTCCGCCTTCATCGGCAAGTTCAAGCGCCGCTTCGGCGTCACCCCGCTGAAATACCGCCGGGAAAGCGCGCCCTAGCCCCGCTCCGCACAGCTCATCATTTATCTATATTTGCATAATCGAAAGGAGAACCCATGCTTCAACTGACCAACGTGTGCAAGCAATACGCCTCGACCCGGCGCGCCGTGGACGACCTGTCCGTGCAGTTCAAGGAGGGGCGCCTGGTGGCGCTGCTCGGTCCCAACGGCAGCGGTAAAACCACCCTGATGAAGATGATCGCCGGCCTGGTGCGTCCCACCGGCGGCACGATCACCCTGGACGGACTGCCGATCGGCCCGGAGACCAAGAAGCATGTCGCCTATATGCCCACCGAGGGGTACTTCTACTCCTATATGAGCATACGGGACGCGGGCAAATACTATCGCGACTTCTTTGCCGACTTCTCGACGGACAAGTACCTGCTTCAGCTCGACGAGGAACACCTCGACCCCAAGCAGAAGATCCGCTCGCTTTCCTCGGGCATGACGGCCAAGGTGAAGCTGGCGCTGA
>CAKUFB010000260.1 GCA_934647145.1 uncultured Clostridia bacterium | reverse complement strand
CGGCAGCAAGTGTCAGTCGGCACTGCCGACCCCGGTCAGGTCGAAGGGCGGAATGAAGACCTCGCTGGCCGAGGACAGCTCCTGCGCGAAGCCGTTCTCCATGCCCAGGCCGATCATGTGATCGACCACCTGGTCGTACTCGGCCTGCGTGATGCGCCGGTCGAGCGGCGGCATGTCCTTCGCCCTGCCGCAGGGCAGGTACTGCGCCATCAGCGAGACATACGTCCCTTCGGGCAGGTTGTCGTGTATCCAGTCCAGCACGCGCATCGACTGCCGCACGCGCCCGGGCAGGATCAGATGCCGCACGATCATGCCGCGCACCATCACGTCCTCCTCGTCGAACACCGGCTCGCCCACCTGCCGCGCCATCTCGCGCAGCGCCTTCTTCGCCGCCTCCGGATAGTCGGCCGCCTGTGAGTACTCCCGCGCGCCGGTCACGTCCAGGTACTTGAGATCGGGCAGGTACACCTGCACCCTGCCCCGAAGCATCTTCAGCGTCTCCAGCCGCTCGTAGCCGCTGCTGTTCCAGACCACCGGCACCGGCATGGGCTTTTCCTCGATGGCCTCGATGATCGCCCGGGTGAAGGGCGTGCCGGTCACCAGGTTGATGTTGTGCGCCTCGTCCTCGATCAGCCGGTCGAACACCTGCCGCAGCTCGCCCTTCTTCAGTTCGCGTCCGAACCGCTCGTGACTGATGTGCCAGTTCTGGCAGTAGACACACCCCAGCGTACACCCGCTGAAGAACACCGCGCCCGACCCGCGCGAGCCGCTGATGCACGGCTCCTCGTCAAAGTGCAGCGCCGCCCGCGCCACGACCGGGTTTTCGCCCAGGCCGCAGAAGCCCCGGCCGGTTTCGCCCCGCGGCGCGCGGCACCTTCTCGGGCACAGCTCGCAGTAAAACATGATCCTACTCTCCTCTTTTTCCATCGAAGCGACATTTTTTGTTTCCGCGCCGCTTCTCAGGCAAGTTGTCGCATGTGCATTCGAAATTTGCTTCGTTCCATTCGGCGTTAACAATCCTTCATTTTCGCGTTCGCAGCGTCAGCAGATGCACCTGCGGCGTGCTGCCCAGGCGAAGGGGCAGGGGATTGCTTCCCACGCCGCGCGTGATGAGCAGCTTCGTTTTTCCCTCGCGATACCATCCGCAGTCGTACCGGTCGGCATAAATCGACGGATTGATCAGCGGCCTGCCCAGCAGGCGGATCTGGCCGCCCATCAGATGTCCGCACAGCGCCAGGTCAATCCACTCCCCGCCATCGGGCGCGCGCTGTGCGCGCAGCGTAGGAATCGCATCCGGGTTGTGGCTCAGCAGAATCACGCAGTCCGACTCGCTCATCGTCTCCGCCAGCGTTGCCGCGTCCTGCCGCCCGGTCTTCCAGTCGTCCACGCCCGCGACGATCAGCGTCTGCCCGTCCCTTTCAAGGCGCACCGCGTCGTCGCGCAGCACGGTCACGCCGCCCAGCCCCGCCGCCCGCTCCAGCGAGCCGCCCGTCTGACCGTCGAGCAGGTTATCCTGGTCGCCCGCCACCGCATACACGCCGAAGGCGGGTTTGATTTCCGCCAGCCCGGCGAAGAACTCGTCGCGCTGCTGTGCCTCCCGCAGGAAGCCGTTTTCCCGCGAACCGGTCTGCAGCGACCTGAGCGGGTCATAGGTATTGTAGTCCCCGCCCAGCAGAATCAGGTCGGGCTGAATCTCCGCCAGCTTTTCCAGCATCTCGAGCGTTCGGCGGGTGGGGTTGAGGGTATGCAGGCGCAGGTCGCTCAGGTAGACGATTCGCAGCCCGTCGAACGCCTGGGGCAGGTCGTCAAGGATGACCTCGCTGATCTCCACCCGCACGATCGAGCCCTCGACCAGGCAGACGGCCAGTATGAGCGCGAGCAGTCCGGCCAGCAGCCTGAGCGGCCAGAGTCGCCTTTTCTTTCCCTGTTCCCGTGCCAGTTCGTCTCCCTCCCTCGGGAATGTTTCACGTGAAACATCGATTACGTCGCCTCCCGCAGTGTTTCACGTGAAACATTCCTCCGCAAATTGATTAAAAAACGAGTTTTTGCAGAAAATGTCAGCCGTTAGGCATTGCAGAAAAGGCGCGTTTCTATTATAATAGAAGCGTACATGCAATTCAAGACCTCCAAGGTGAAATTGCATTTTGTTCCTATTTAATGTAAGTCAGGAGGATTCATGGAACACGCACATGCAAAGCGCCTTTCATGGATCGCCGCGATCATCGTTTCCGCCTGTATCTGCCTGGCCGCGTGGCTCATTTCCGGCTGGGTCACAGGCTCCGGAAACGACGCCATGCTGACCGACGTCGTGCTGCTGCCCTGCACCGCTTCCCAGAAGGTCAAGGTCTGGGAAAACGGCGTGCTCTATAGCGACGGCACCTCGCTTCACGCGCTGGACGGCTCAGGCCGCCAGAAATGGACCTATCCGGTGGGAACCGGACTCGACTTCGCCGTCAGCGACCAGACCGTCGCGGCCTGGTCGGGTACCACGCTGGCTCTACTGGACTCGAAAAGCGGCGCATCCGTGCTCACCACGACAATGGACGACCCCATCCTTTCCGCCTGCGCCGGCCCGACCTACGCGGCCGTGCTGACCGGAGAGGAACACAACGCCACGCTGAACGTGCTCGACCTGAACGGGCGGCAGGTGGACACCATCAGCCTGGCCAGCCTGACCGTGCTGGACTTCGACTTCTTCAGCGACGGCTCGATGCTCTGGGTCATGCTGCTCAACACGGAGGGCAGTCAGACCATGAGCATGGTCTCGACCTACCGCCCCGGCCGCGTGCAGTCGGGCAGCATCACCGACACGCAGCAGCTGGTCTACCACGTCAGCTTCACCTCAAGCAGCGTGCAGACCGTGGGCACCTCTTTTCTCAAGTACTACGACTATACCGGCATGGAGCAGACCGACCAGCGCAGGCTGCTCTACGGCTGGACGATGCTGTCCAGCGACCCGTCCGCGTCCTCGCCCCTGATGGTCTTCGCGCCCGAAAACGAGGTCAGCACCGCCGCCACGATCAGCGACCTCCGCGTAATTACCGGCGCGTCCGACCGCATCGTGCGCCTGCCGTTTTCCAGCTACGCCGTCGCGGCGCGCGCGAACACAATCTATGGCTTTTCCGAGCGGTGCGTCATGATCTACCCGCTCTCGGCCAAAAGGGCGACCGCCTACAGCCTGCCCTTTGAAACGTCCAGCTTCCTGGGCATCACAAACAGCCGCGCGGCCGTGCTGGTCAGCGGCGACAGTATCTACCTCGTTTCCCTGCCCTGACGCATGGGGCTGAACAATAGTATAAACGGAGGGACAACATGAACATCATCGACATCATCATCCTGGTTATACTGGGTCTGAGCCTGGTCGCGGGCATGTATAAGGGCTTTCTGGCCTCCATGCTCTCGTTGTTCGGCTTCTGCGGCGCCTGGGTGGGCGCGTACGCCACGTATGGCTTCCTGGCCTCGACCGTCTCCAACAACGTGGATCTGATGAACATCTTCAAGAACCTGATCGGCGCGGCCGACCTGTTCAAGACCCCCGAGCTGGCCAACCTGGACGTGGTCAACGCCACCGCGGCCAACATCGACAAGGCGGTCAGCGAGATCAACATCCCGCTGATTTCCGATCTGTTCCGCAGCAACGTCAGCGGCCAGGTGTTCGCCAATCAGGGACTCACCAAGATGTACGAGTATCTGACGCAGACCCTGCTGACCTCGATCCTCAACGTGCTCTCCTTCATCATTATGTTCGCCATCATCTATATCGCCGTGCTGCTGCTGGTGAACCTGCTCAACAACGTCTTCCGCTTCCCCGAGCTGCGCCATCTCGACTGGTTCCTGGGCGGACTCTTCGGCCTGGTTCGAGGCGCGGTCATCGTGATGCTGATCTTCGCCGTCCTGCCCGCGCTCTCCTCCGGCCTGCACAGCATGAACATCAACGTGCTTTCCGACCTGCTTGCCGGCTCAACCTTCGCTACAATCCTTCAGGATAACAACCTGGTTTCCGGCCTGATCACCACGCTGCTCAAATAAGGCTCCGATTTTCTGCGGAAAATCGCTCCACGAGAAAGAGGCGAAACCCTTCGGGTTTCGCCTCTTTCTCGTGG
>CAKUFB010000259.1 GCA_934647145.1 uncultured Clostridia bacterium | reverse complement strand
CGAATTGTGTTAAAAATGTGATTAGGGCTGGACATTCCCGTGGAGCCGTGTTATACTATCACTTGTTCCACGAAATGATTTTCATTTTCCGGTGGTTATGGCAGGGGGGATCCACCTGTTCCCATCCCGAACACAGAAGTTAAGCCCCTTCGCGCTGAAAGTACTTGGCTGGAAACGGCCCGGGAGGATAGGTCGCTGCCGGATTCCAAAAAGTATCCTGTTGTGAGTACACGGCGGGGTGCTTTTTTTTGCGCACTTTGGTGTTAACAGACCGGTCATCCGCTTGACTTGCAGATCGAAGATCATTATAATATACGTGTTGACGGTTATCCGGGCGTGCGCGGACTGGTTTCGCGCGCATCCGACAAATCTTGAAGGAGGTAATTCCAATGAGCACCAAAATGACCATCGACGGCAATACCGCTGTCGGCCACATTGCATATGCTTTCAGCGATGTGGCGGCCATCTATCCCATCACGCCGTCCTCGCCCATGGCTGAGGTTTCGGACGAGTGGGCTGCCAACGGCCGAGTCAACCTGTTCGGCCAGAAGGTTCGCATCGCCGAGATGCAGTCCGAGGCGGGCGCTGCCGGCGCCGTACACGGCTCCCTGGCCGCGGGCGCGCTGACCACCACCTTTACCGCTTCCCAGGGCCTCTTGCTGATGATCCCCAACATGTACAAGATCGCCGGCGAGCTGCTGCCCTGCGTGTTCCATGTATCCGCCCGCGCGCTGGCCTATCACGCGCTGTCCATCTTCGGAGACCACTCCGACGTCATGGCCTGCCGTCAGACCGGCTTCGCGATGCTGGCCTCCAACTCCGTCCAGGAAGCGATGGACATGGCGCTGGTCGCCCATCTGTCCACCCTCAAGGCCAACGTGCCCTTCCTGCACTTCTTCGACGGCTTCCGCACCAGCCATGAGATCCAGAAGATCGACGGCATCGACTACGACGAGATCGCCACGCTGGTCGACTGGGACGCCATCAAGGCCTTCCGCAGCCGCGGCATGAACCCCGAGCATCCGCATCAGGGCGGCACCGCGCAGAACCCCGACATCTACTTCCAGGGCCGTGAGGCGGCGAACAAGTACTACAACGCCACCCCCGACATCGTCGAAGAGATGATGAACAAGGTGGGCGAGCTGACCGGCCGCCACTACAAGCCCTTCGACTACTGCGGCGACCCCGAGGCCGATCGCGTGGTCATCGCCATGGGCTCCGGCTGCGACGCCATCGAGGAGACCATCAACTACCTCAACAAGCACGGCGAGAAGCTGGGCCTGATCAAGGTTCACCTGTATCGCCCCTTCTCCATGAAGCACTTCCTCTCCGCCATCCCCGCCGCCTGCAGGAAGATCGCGGTGCTGGATCGCACGAAGGAAGCCGGCTCCCTGGGCGAGCCCCTGTACGAGGACGTCTGCTCCGCGCTGCGTGAGGCCGGCATGCACGACATCACCGTCGTGGGCGGCCGCTTCGGCCTGGGCTCCAAGGAGTTCAACCCCACCATGGTCAAGGCCGTGTACGACAACCTGGCCAAGGCCGAGCCCAAGAACCACTTCACCGTGGGCATCATCGACGACGTGACCGGCACCTCCCTCGAGCTGGGCGAGACGCTGGACGCGGCTCCCGAGGGAACCGTGGCCTGCATGTTCTACGGCCTGGGCTCCGACGGCACCGTCGGCGCGAACAAGAACTCCATCAAGATCATCGGCGATCACACCGAGAAGTACGCGCAGGCCTATTTCTCCTACGACTCCAAGAAGTCGGGCGGCATCACCGTGTCTCACCTGCGCTTCGGCGATAAGAAGATCCAGTCTCCCTATCTGATCGACTCCGCGAACTTCATCGCCTGCCACAACCCGGCCTATGTCACCAAGTATGACATGGTGTCCGCGCTGAAGGACGGCGGCGTGTTCCTGCTCAACTGCCCCTGGACCGCCGAGGAGCTCAACGATCAGCTGCCCGCTTCCATGAAGCGCCTGCTGGCCAAGAAACACGCCCGGCTGTACACCATCGACGCCATCAAGCTGGCCGCTCAGGTCGGCATGGGCGGACGCATCAACACCATCATGCAGGCCGCGTTCTTCAAGCTGGCCAACATCATCCCCTACGAGCAGGCGGATGAGTACATGAAGGCGTACGCCAAGAAGTCCTACGGCAAGAAGGGCGACGCGGTCGTCAAGATGAACTGGGACGCCATCGACATCGCGGTCACCGGCCTCAACGAGGTCAAGGTGCCCGAGGAATGGGCCAACGCCACCACCGGCGCCGAGCCCGTGCATATCGAGGCGACCGAGTACTTCAAGAACGTCGTGACCCCCATCCTGGCGCAGGAGGGCGATAAGCTGCCCGTCTCCGTGTTCGCCGGGGACGTCAAGGCCGCCGGCGGCATCGTGCCCACCGGCACCACCAAGTTCGAGAAGCGCGGCATCGCCGTCAAGGTTCCCGAGTGGGACGTCACCAAGTGCATTCAGTGCGGCCGCTGCGCGCTGGTCTGCCCGCACGCCTGCATCCGTCCCTACCTGGCCACCGACGAGCAGCTGGCGAATGCCCCCGAGACCTTCGTCACCAAGCCCGCGATCGGCAAGGAATTCGCCGGCCTGAAGTACCGCATGCAGCTCTCCCCGCTGGATTGCACCGGCTGCGAAAACTGCGTGGGCGTCTGCCCGGCCAAGGAGAAGGCTCTGGTCATGAAGCCGCTGGCTTCTCAGGCTCACGAGGAGGCCGACTGGGAATTCGCCCAGACGCTGCCTGAGTACAAGGGCCCGCTGAACACCAAGTCCGTCAAGGGCTCGCAGTTCAAAAAGCCCCTCTTCGAGTTCTCCGGCGCCTGCGCTGGCTGCGGCGAGACTCCCTATGTCAAGCTCATCACCCAGCTGTTCGGCGATCGCATGATCGTCGCCAACGCCACCGGCTGCTCCTCCATTTACGGCGGCTCCGCCCCGACCTGCCCCTATACCACCAACGACGAGGGTCATGGTCCCGCCTGGGCGAACAGCCTGTTCGAGGACAACGCCGAGTTCGGCTTCGGCATGAACCTGGCCATCACCCAGCGCCGCAACAAGCTGGCCGAGAATATCGCCAAGCTGGCCGAAGAGGTCGCCTGCCCCCACTGCAAGGCTTCTCTCAACGAGTGGCTGGAGAACATGAACGACGCGGAGGGCTCCAAGGCCGCCGCGAAGAAGGTCATCGAGGCCTGCGAAGAGCAGAAGGACAACGACCTGGCTCAGGCCGTGCTGGCGGACGCTGATCTGCTGGTGAAGAAGTCCGTCTGGATCTTCGGCGGCGACGGCTGGGCCTACGACATCGGCTACGGCGGACTGGATCACGTCCTGGCTCAGGACGAGGACGTCAACGTGCTGGTGCTCGATACCGAGGTGTACTCCAACACCGGCGGACAGGCTTCCAAGTCCTCTCCCACCGGCGCGGTCGCCAAGTTCGCGGCTGCTGGCAAGCGTACCAAGAAGAAGGATCTGGGCCTGATGGCCATGTCCTACGGCTATGTGTACGTCGCGCAGGTCGCCATGGGCGCCGATCCCGAGCAGCTGGTCAAGGCCGTGACCGAGGCCGAGGCCTATCATGGCCCGTCCCTGATCATCGCCTACGCTCCCTGCATCAACCACGGCATCAAGATGAACCAGGCTCAGGCCGAGATCAAGAAGGCCGTCGCTGCCGGCTACTGGCAGATGTACCGCTTCAATCCCGACAATGAGAACCCGCTGACCGTGGACAGCAAGGATCCGACCGCCAGCTATCAGGAATTCATCCGCGGCGAGAACCGCTATGCGTCCCTGCTGCGTCAGTTCCCGACCACTGCCGAGGAGCTGTTCACCCGCGCTGAGGGCGAAGCCGCAAGGCGCCTTGCCACCTACAAGAGGATGGCCGAGAAGTAATCAAACCCGCCGCCTGAAAAGGCTGCATTCCCCGGGAGTCGAAAGGCTCCCGGGGATTTTTTGCGCGGGGCCAATCGCGGGCGGTCAAATTGTTGCCGAAAAAGTGATTGAGGCTTCGGGCGGGATGTGGTATAATGCGGGTAAGCAGTCTGAAGATACGGAGGAAAAGACCCATGCCCCAACATAAGAAGGCGCGCAGCTTTGAGCTGACGCGCCGGTTCCTGCCCTACTACA
>CAKUFB010000258.1 GCA_934647145.1 uncultured Clostridia bacterium | reverse complement strand
CCGACATCCCGAAGACCGGCGACAACAGCCGCTTCGGCTATGCCTACCTGATGATCGCCGCGGCCGCCGCCGGACTGACCGTCCTGGCCGCTACCCGCCGCAAGGAAGGCGACAAGTAAACCCTTTTGAAGCCCGGCAAAGCGAGTGGATCGCCTCGCCCAGCCGGGCTTCCGGTTTGTTTTATCCGGCAGAAGAAAGGACTGAACGCCATGCCCAGACACAGCGCGGAAATGCGCAGACGCAGAAGGAGAATACAGCGGATTCGGAGCATCGCCGCCCTGACGTGCGTGGCCCTGCTGCTCGTCGGCTGCGGGATTCTCGGCGGCCAGATTGTCAAGGAAACCCGCCGCTCGAAAAACCTGAACTCCGTCAAAAACCTGTACGGCGGCTCAACCGCCTACGCCGAGGGCAATCAGGCTCCTGCGCAGCCGACCGCGACCCCTGTGCAGCCCGAACCGACGCTCGTGCAGCCCACCGCGACCCCCGTGCCCCCGGTTCAGGATGATTTCGCCGGCCTGCTCGAGCAGAACGCACACCTCGTCGCCTGGCTCGACGCCGGAAGCTACATCAGCCTGCCCGTGGTGCAGTTCGACAACGAATTTTACCTGGATCACGACTTTTACGGCAGTCCCGACGCGGCGGGAACCGTGTTCCTTAACGCGGTCAATTCGCTCTGGCCGCCGGATCAGCATCTGCTCATCCATGGCCACAACATGAAGGACGGCTCCATGTTCGGCATGCTCAGGAAATACCGCGAGCCGGACTGGCTCCGCCACAACCCCATCGTCTATCTGCGTACCCTCTACGACGAGCAGCCCACGCCCTATGTCGTCCTCTCCGTCTTCGACGCGTCGATGGACGAGGGCGCGGACGGCTACTTCGACCTGGGCCGAATCAACTTCGATACCGACGAGCAGTTCCTCGCCTTCGGGCAGGAGCTCATGGACGTATCCCTGTATGAATCGCCCCTGGACGTGCAGCCCGGCGATCACCTGCTCAGCCTGGTCACCTGCAGCTATTCCCACGAAAACGGCCGCCTGACCGTCACCTGCCGCGCCCTGCGCGAGGGAGAGACCGTCGAGGACATGACCGCGCTCATGCAGCAGGCGTACGGGCGCTGACGTCGCCGCCCTGCGCCTTGCCCCGGGAAACCGGGGCGTTTTTCTGATTAAAGGAGGAAATTTCATGGATTATATGGAAACCGTGCGCCGGGCCGACCCGGAGCTTTTCGAGGCGATGGACGGCGAGCTGAAGCGCCAGCGCGATCACCTGGAGCTCATCGCGTCCGAGAACTTCGTCAGCCCCGCCGTCCTGGCCGCCATGGGCTCGCACCTGACCAACAAGTACGCCGAGGGCTACCCCGGCCATCGCTATTACGGCGGCTGCGAGTACGTGGACGTGGTCGAGGATCTGGCCCGCGACCGCGCGAAGGCGCTCTTCGGCGCGGAGCACGTCAACGTCCAGCCCCACTCGGGCGCGCAGGCCAATATGGCGGTCTACTTCGCGCTGCTCGAGCCGGGCGACACGGTTATGGGCATGAGCCTCTCCCACGGCGGACACCTGACGCACGGAAGTCCGGTCAATCTGTCCGGCAGGTACTTCCATTTTGTGCCCTACGGCGTGTCCCCTGAAACCGAGCGGCTGGATTACGACCAGATCCGCGACATCGCCAGAACCTGCCGCCCCAGGCTGATCGTCGCGGGCGCCAGCGCCTATCCCCGCGCGATCGACTTCGCCCGCCTGCGCGAAATCTGCGACGAGGTGGGCGCAAAGCTGATGGTGGACATGGCGCACATCGCGGGTCTGGTGGCGGCGGGGGAGCACATGAGCCCGATCCCGTACAGCGACGTGGTCACGACCACCACCCACAAGACCCTGCGCGGCCCGCGCGGCGGCATGATTCTGTGCCGCGAGGAGTACGCCAAGGCCATCGACAAGGCCATCTTCCCCGGCACGCAGGGCGGCCCGCTGATGCACGTCATCGCCGGCAAGGCAGTCTGCTTCGCCGAGGCGCTGCGCCCCGAGTTCAGGGCCTATCAGCATCAGATCGTGCTCAACGCCGCGGCGCTGGCCGGCCGGCTCCTGGAGCGCGGCGTCAAGCTGGTGTCCGGCGGCACCGACAACCACCTGATGCTGGTCGACCTGACCGGCCGCGAGATGTCCGGCAAGCGCCTGGAAACCCTGCTGGGCCAGGCGAACATCACCCTGAACAAGAACACCGTGCCCAACGAGACGCGCAAGCCCACGATCACCTCGGGCGTGCGCATCGGCACCCCGGCCGTCACCACGCGCGGCATGAACCAGGCCGACATGATCGAAATCGCCGACATGATCGCCGACGTGATCGAGCAGGGCGAGGCGGCCGTCGAGCCGGTCCGCGAGCGCGCAAAGGCGTTGTGCGCCCGCTACCCGCTCTACGAGTGAAAACATCCCTCCCCGGGCTTTTCGGCTCGAGGAGGGATTGCTTTATCCATGGGGAGAGGTCAGTCGGCCCTGCCGTGGGATTCCTGCCACAGGCGCTCGGCGGTTGGCTTCCAGCACTCGGCGTAGCGCACGCACTTGTCGCACAGGTGGTCGGCACTCTCCGGGGACTGCAGGTCGGTCGAGTGCGCGCCGGTCTTCTTCACCAGCTCGCGCAGCCGCTCCGGGTTCTCCAGCATCGGGCATGGGCGCAGGTGGTTCTCGTTGAAGGGCTGGCCGTCGTGATAGGCCATGAACAGCGGGGACTGCAGCGCCTCCAGCAGCGTGCAGGAGCGGATGTTGCGGTCGGAATAGTGGATGAACACGCAGGGGTCGATGTCGCCGTTGGCGTTGATGTGCAGGTAACGCCGCCCGCCCGCGATGCAGCCGCCCACATACTCGCCGTCGTTCTGGAAGTCCATCGCGAAGATGGGCTTGGTTTCGCGGATGCGGCGAATCTGGCGGTACATCTGCTCGCGCTGTTCGGGCGTGGGCAGCAGCTCCGGCACGGCGTCGTTGCCCACCGGCATGTAGTGGAAGTACCAGACGAACTTTGCGCCCCACTCGACCATCTGATCGAGGAACGCGTCCGAGCTGATCGAGTCCAGGTTCGCGCTCGTGTAGCAGCAGGACAGGCCGAAGACCAGCCGCTTGCGCCTGAGCAGCTCCATCGCCGCGATGACCTTCTGATAGGTGCCCTCGCCGCGGCGCGCGTCGGTCGCCTGCTCGAAGCCTTCGACGCTGATCGCCGGCACGAAGTTCTTCACCCGCAACATGTCGTCCGCGAATTCCTCGTCGATCAGCGTCGCGTTGGTGAAGGACAGGAATACGCAGTCCTGATGCCGCTCGCACAGCGTGATCAGATCCTTCCTGCGCACCAGCGGCTCGCCGCCCGTGTAGATGTACAGGTACACGCCCATCTCCTTGCCCTGGCGAATGATCGAGTCGATCTCCTCCAGGCTCAGGTTCAGGCGGTTGCCGTACTCCGCCGCCCAGCAGCCGGTGCAGTGCAGGTTGCAGGCCGAGGTGGGGTCGAGCAGGATCGCCCAGGGAATGTTGCAGCCGTACTTCTTCCGGTACGCCTCCTGCACCGGCCAGCCGATCAGGTTGGCGTTGAGTATGAAGTTCGTGAAGAAGGTGCGCAGCACGCCTCCGTCCACGTCGTGGAACAGGTTCATGATCAGCCTGTACATGTTGCTGTCGGGGTTGTTCACCACGGCGCGCACCGCGTCGCGCTGGGCGGGAAAGCTGTCCGGGCCCTCGCCCGCAAACTTGTCCACCCAGGCCATCAGCTTGGGCAGGTTCTCCTCCGGGTTCTTCTCCAGGTACTTCAGCGCGGACTTGATCGCGGCCTGCGTCGCGGCGTTCTTGATACCCATGTCTCATGTGCTCCTTTCTCGTATCGACGTCTGTCTGATGGCTTTACTTTACCATAAAACGCGCGCGGCGGCTATCGTCAGCTCCGCACCGGTGTCTGTCTTTCGAACAGCTTCGCATGAATACGCAAAATCCAGACAAACCGGGCGCAGTGCCCATTGAAACGAATATCAGGTGGCCAGCCAGATGATTTCCGCAAAAACGAAGAAATCAGCCGCTCTAATCTATGGCGGCTGATTTCGTGTGCTGTCCGGCGGCAGCAAGTGGAACCGGGCACTGCCCGGCGGCGGCAGC
>CAKUFB010000257.1 GCA_934647145.1 uncultured Clostridia bacterium | reverse complement strand
GTACACGCCGCTGGGCACGATTGAAAGTTCGAAAGGGCTGCGGCCCTCTCGAGCTCTCCCGGGTTTTTGACAGTCTGAGGCCGCCGCCCCCCTGCGGGACGACGGCCTTTTCATACCTTGCGGGAGATCAGTTCTGCGGGGTGACGTCGCGCAGCAGATTGACCGCCTTGTGGATGGCCTGCATGCGCGCGTCGGTGCTGGCGATGACGTCGGCGCAGTTCTTGAGCTCGTCGACGATGAAGCCGGGAATCTCGCTCTGCGCCTTGTAATGCAGGCTGTGCTCAAGGCTGGCCCAGAAGTCCATGGCGACGGTGCGGATCTGTACCTCGACCGGAATGAACACCTTGCCGCTCGTGAGGTAGACCGGTACCTCCATCACCAGGTGCAGGCTGCGGTAGCCGTTGGCCTTGGGATTTCTGATGTAGTCCTTTTCCTCGATCAGCTGGATGTCGTCCTGCTTTTTGAGCAGGCCGGCCAGCAGGTAGATGTCGTCCACGTAGCAGCAGATGATGCGCACGCCCGCGATGTCGCGCAGGCTCTTTTTCGCGTTGTTGAAGGAAATGGGGATGTTGCGCTCGCGCAGCTTGCGGATGATGGACTGGGGCGACTTGACGCGCGAGCACATCGAGTGAATGGGGCTGGGCAGGCGCTTGGCGATGAATTCGTTGCCCAGCGTGTCCAGGCGCACGTTCATGACCTGTATGGCCGCCTGGTAGATGTTGCGCACCTGCGCGTACTCGGCGAGCAGGTCTCTGATGCCCGTCTCGAGCGCGGCGGCTTCGGCCGGGTCGCGGGGAAACGAGGGATTATTTGAAGAGGACTGCATTTCGCGCACCTCCATGTTTTTCTCCGTCTCTATTATATAATACTCCGCAAGAATTGACAAGTCCCTTCCGAAAAGGTATAATTGTGCGGTAAAAGAAAATGGGGGAGGATTGAATCTCATGGAATATATCGAGCGCTCGGAGCGCGTCCCGGTTCGGGAGGCGTATGACGTGATCGTGGCGGGCGGCGGCGTGGCGGGCGCCGCGGCGGCGCTGGCGGCTGCGCGCGCGGGCAAAAGGACGCTGCTGATCGAGAAGGCGGCGGCGCTGGGCGGCCTGGCGACGATCGGCCTGATCAACTTCTTCGTGCCCCTGTGCAACGGCCGCGGCCGGCAGATCATCTTCGGCATGGCGGAGGAGTTTCTGCAGCTTTCAAGGAAGCGCGGCTACGACGACCTGCCCGAGGTCTGGAAAAACGGCGAGCCGAAGGAGCCGACCGGCGTGCGCAAGTGCATGCACTACTCGCACACGATCTTCGCGCTGGAATTGACAGGGGCGCTGGTCGAGGCGGGCGTGACGCTGCTGTTCGACTCGGTCGTGTCCGAGCCGGTGATGCGCGGGAACCACTGCGCGGGCCTGATCGTCGAGAACAAGAGCGGGCGCTCGTTTTACCCGGCGGGCGTGGTGATCGATACGACGGGCGACGCGGACGTATTGTATCGCGCCGGGGTTCCGTGCGTGCAGGGCGGCAATTTCCACACGTATATCGCCCACGGCATGACGCTCGAGTCCTGCAAAAAGGCGGTCGAGGCGGGGGATATTCGCCGGGCGTATCATTCCTTTACGGGCGGGTGCGCCTCGCTCTACGGCGCGAATCATCCGGACGGCATGCCGCTGTATACCGGCACGACCGGCGAGAACGTGACGAAATACCTGGTGGACAACCAGCTCGAGCTGCTGGGCAGGCTGGGCGAGGCGGATCGCTTCGCGCGCGACCTGGTCATGCTGCCGGGCATGTGCCAGTTCCGCACCACGCGCCATATCGACGGCGACTACACGCTGAAGGTGTCCGACCAGTACCGCCACTTCGACGACTCGATCTCCGCGATCAACGACTTCGACCAGCGCGACTTCCTCTATGAGGTGCCCTACCGCGCGCTGATTCGCACCGGCTATGACAACCTGATCACCGCCGGGCGCACCGCCTCGGGCGAGGGCTACGCCTGGGACGTGCTGCGGGTGATCCCTCCGGCCATCGTGACCGGACAGGCGGCGGGACTCGCCGCGGCGCAGGCGCTTACCGCCGGGTGCGGGATCGACGAAATCGACGTGAGCGCGCTTCAGAAGACGCTCGCGGCGCAGAACGTGATGATTCACTTTGACGACGCGTGGGTTCCTGAAAAGGCCGCATCCGACGCGCGCTGCGACGTGGGACATCTCTGAGAAACAGGAGTGACTTGCTTGGAAGGCTTTGACATCATCGTCGTGGGCGCGGGGCACGCCGGCTGCGAGGCGGCGCTCGCCTGCGCGCGGCTGGGACTGCGCACGCTGCTATTGACGCTCAACCTGGACTCGGTCGCCATGATGCCCTGCAACCCGGCCATCGGCGGCACGGCGAAGGGACATCTGGTGCGCGAGGTGGACGCGCTGGGCGGCGAAATGGGCCGCGCCATCGACGACACCTTTCTGCAGTCCCGCATGCTCAACACCGGCAAGGGGCCGGCGGTACACTCGCTGCGCGCCCAGGCCGACAAGGCCGCCTACAAGGCCCGCATGCGCCGCGCCGTGGAAAATGAGCCGAACCTGACCCTTCGCCAGGGCGAGGCCGCGCGCATACTGACCGAAAACGGGCGCGTGACCGGGATTGTGACCACGACCGACCAGACGATCGCGTGCCGCGCGGCCGTGCTGTGCTGCGGCGTGTACCTGAAGAGCCGCATCATCATCGGCGACTGCTCCTGGACGGGCGGCCCGCAGGGGCTGGTCTGCGCCGGCCCGCTCACCCGGTCGCTCGTCGACCTGGGCTTCGAGGTGCGAAGGTTTAAGACCGGCACCCCCGCCCGCGTGGACGGCCGCACGGTCGATTTTTCGAAGATGGAGCCGCAGGAGGGCGACGAGCCGGTCGTGCCCTTTTCCTTCCTGACCGATGAACCCCTCAAAAATACCGCGCGCTGCTACCTGACCTACACCACCCCCCAGACGCATCGCATCATCCGCGAGAACCTGGACAGGGCGCCCATGTACAAGGGCTCGATTCACGGCACCGGCGCGCGCTACTGCCCCTCGATCGAGGACAAGGTGGTGCGCTTCGCCGACAAGGAGCGCCACCCGATCTTCCTGGAGCCGGAGGGCGCGGACACGGTCGAGTGGTACGTGCAGGGCATGTCCACCAGCATGCCCGAGGACATACAGCGCGAGATGTACCGCACGATTCCCGGCCTTGAGCATGCCGAGCTCATGCGCCTGGCCTACGCGATCGAGTACGACTGCATCAATCCGCTGCAGCTGACCGGCGCGTTCGAGGCCAGACAGGTGCGCGGCCTGTTCTGCGCCGGGCAGATCAACGGCACCTCGGGCTATGAGGAGGCCGCCGCGCAGGGCCTGTACGCCGGAATCAACGCGGCGCAGTACGTAAAGGGCGAGGCGCCCTTCCTGCTGACCCGCGCGGATTCGTACATCGGCGTGCTGGTGGACGACCTGACCACTAAGGGCACCGACGAGCCCTATCGCATGATGACCTCGCGCGCCGAGTACCGGCTGCTGCTGCGGCAGGACAACGCCGATTTGCGCCTGAGCGAGCGCGGCCGGGCAATCGGGCTGGCAAGCGAGGAGCGCGTGCGCCGGGCGCGGGAAAAGCGCCGGGCGAGTGCGGAGCTGACCGCCCGGCTGGAGGCAACCTTCGTTCGCGCGGACGAGGCGGTGCAGGCCATGCTGGCAGGCTGCGGCGAGCCGCCCGCATCGGGCAGTCTGTCCCTGGCCGACCTGATTCGCAGGCCGGGCGTGGGGATGAGCGCGCTTGCGCCGTTCGCGCCCTTCCTGTCCGAATACGCGCCGGATGCGCGCGAGCAGGCGGAGATCGGCCTGAAGTACGAGGGGTACCTGGCCAGGCAGCGCAGCCAGATCGAGCGCTTTCAGAAGAGCGAGGAGCAGCTGCTGCCCGAGGACGCGGATTACATGGCGATGGACTCCCTGCGCATCGAGGCGCGGCAGAAGCTGACGAAGCAGAGGCCCCGCTCGCTCGGGCAGGCCGCGCGCATACCGGGCGTGTCCCCGGGCGACGTTTCGGTGCTCATGGTGTGGCTGGAAAAGCGCAGGCAGATCAGGAAACAGGAGGAACGACGGGATGCTCGAGAGGATTCGTGAAGGCGCGCTGAAGATGGG
>CAKUFB010000256.1 GCA_934647145.1 uncultured Clostridia bacterium | reverse complement strand
CCCCCGCGGCCGGGCCTGAATTACCTTCCGCGTCCGGCGCCGCCGCCGCGGAAACCGGAACCGCCGCCGCCGCCCGAGCGTCCTCCGCCGAAACCGCTGGGTCTGGAGCCGCCGCTGGGACGACTGAATCCGCCGCCGGGCCGGCTGAATCCGCCGGGACGGGGGCCGGGTCTCGGGCCGGGGCCTGGGCGCGGGCCGTCGTCAAACGGCATGCGGCGAGGGGGTCTGGGCGGGCGCGGAGGCCTGGGGCGCATGAACCACGGGTTCATGAAGATATGCCTGGGGCCCGGCCGCACGCCGCGCCACACGGCTCTGCGCAGCGCGTTCACCACAATCAGTATCACGATCAGCGCAATGACCCAGCCCACAAAACCGCCTCCTCCCGAATCCCTTTCCGTGCCGGGCACGTAGGAATTCGCCTGATCCTGCAGCTCCTTCGTCGTCTCGTAGCCTTGCTCCTGCGCGGCGACATACTGGCTGTAGAGCGTATCGTCCAGGCGGCGCACGTCGGCCTTTTCGATCTCGCTCACCCGCTCAAACAGCGCCGAAAACAGCAGCCGTACGCCGGTGTCGTAGTCCTTTTTCGCAAAGTACGGCTCCAGGTACTGGTTCGCCAGCTCGGACAGGTCGCCCGCGGTCAGGTCGTCCTGCAGCCCCACGTCGTCGGTGAGCCAGTAGTCGTCGTCCCCGATGGCCAGCAGCACCAGCACGCCGTTGTTTTTGTCGCTCGAGCCGATCCTCCACTGCCTGAACAGCTGATAGGCGTAGGTCTCTATATCGGTCGAGCCGGTCGTATCCAGCGTGACGAACACGATCTGCGCGCCGCAGGCCTCCGCGAGCTTGTCGTTGTTGAGCACGATCAGGCCCTCGGTCTCTTCCGTCAGCACGTTCGCCTGATCGTTTACGTAGAAATCCTCAGTCGGCTCGATCACCGACGAGGCCGCCAGCGCGCAGGCCGGGCAAAGCGCCAGCATCAGCGCGCAGAGCAGGCAGAAAATCCTCTTCATCTGCGCCTCCTTTCGCGCGAAAACTCGCCATATTCGGTCAGTTAAACGCCTCCAGCCCGTCCACGCCGCACACGCCGCCGATCAGGCCGGCCGGGAAGCCGCCGCGCAGCTCGTTAAACTGGGCGGCCGCGTCGTTATAGGGGTCGTGGGAAATGCGCAGGTTGGCTGAGGTGAAGTTCTTGTACTTGTATCGGAAGTCGTCGCCGTCGCTGCCCTGCATCGTGACCTGACCGCCGGCGGTATACAGATCCTCCACGCAGTCGGTCAGCGCGCGCTTGGCCTGATACATCTCGCCGATCGAGCGGGCGTCCATGGCCTCGCGCAGGCCGTCGATCGCCTGCTGCGTGCGCTCCGTCAGCGCCTCGTCGATCCCCTGATAGCGCTTCGCGATTCCCAGCATGACGTAGGCGTTGTCGGCCAGCTCGGCGAGGTCGGCCGAAATGCTCTCGCTCGCCGCGAAGAACTGCTTCTGCACCCGGCTCTTTTCGCGCGCCAGGCCGATACCGCCGCTGGTCAGCGTGCAGCCGATCACCACGGCGGCCAGCGCCGTCCAGGCCAGGGGCCGGTTTTCCTTGATAGACATGCGTTCTCCCTCCTTGGGGATTACTTCTTGTTGATCTCCAGCAGCTTGCTCCTGAGCTCGCTCTCGATGCGGGCCAGCTCGCCCTCGGCGGCGCGGCGCTTCTCGCGGCCGTCCTGCTGGATGGCGAGCACCTCGTCCATGGTATCGATCAGGCGCTGGTTGGTCGCGGTGAGGGTCTCGATGTCGATGATGCCGCGCTCGGACTCCTTGGCTACCTCGACGCTGGCGGTATGCAGGCGCTCGGCGTTGCTGCGCAGCAGGTCGTTTGTCAGGTCGGACACCGAGCGCTGCGCCTTCATGGCCTCCTGCGCGTGGTGCAGGCCCAGCGCGATGACCATCTGGCTCTTCCACAGCGGGATGGTGTTGACCATGGTGGACTGGATCTTCTCGGCCATGACCTGGTCGTTGTTCTGGATCAGGCGGATCTGCGGGCCCATCTGAATGGCGATGTTGCGGGTCAGCTCCAGGTCGTACAGCTTCTTCTCAAACCGGTCGCACTTGTCGGCCAGATCCTTGGCGGCCTGCGCGTCCTCGGCCAGGCCGGACGCTTCCGCGCGCCTGGTCGCCTCGGCCAGATCGGTCGCGCGCACCTCCTCCAGCCGCTTCTTGCCCGCCGCGATGTACATGGACAGCTCCTTGAAGTAGTCCAGATTCATCTCGTAGAGCTGGTCGAGCGTGGCGATGTCCTTGAGCAGCGTCACCTGGTGGCTCTCCAGCGAGGAGACGATCTTGTTGACGTTGACCTCCGCCTCGTCATAGCGCGCCTTGAGCAGCTGCATCTTGTCCACGTTCCTGCGGATGAAGCCGAACAGGCCCTTCTTTTCCTCGGGGTCGGCGTCGAAGCCCTTGAGCTCGGCGACCAGGTTGGCCATCATGTCGCCCACCTCGCCCAGATCCTTGGTCTGCACGCTGGCCAGCGCGCTGTCAGAGAACTGCGCGATCTTCTGCTGCGCGCCCGCGCCGTACTGGAAGACCAGGTTGGTGTCGGTCACGTCGATCTTTTTGGAGAACTCGTCGATGGTCTTCTGTTCCTCGGGGGTAAAGACCGGCTGGGCGGGTTCGGGTACCTTCTTCTCGGGCATGATTTCCTCGGCGGTCTGTACGGCGGCGGCAGGGGCTTCGTTGCCCAGGGTCAGCTTAATGTCGGACATGGTGTTTTCTCCTCTCGTTCATCGGCCCGCCTGCGCGGCGCCTTTGCTATCCTTTTTCAGTTCGGCGGCAGAGTCGGTCAGGCCCTCGCCCGCCATCATGGTCTCCAGCACCTGAATGTCAGTGCTGATATCCAGCGCCTGGTCGCTGAACAGGTTATCCAGCTGCTTTTCGAACGCGCAGGCGATCATCTCCAGGCTGTCCTCAATGCACCTCTTGGACTTTTCCACGTTCTCGCCCGAGACGCCCGCGCCGTCCAGGTCGCGGTAATGGCCAAGCAGCTTGACGCAGGTGGGCAGGTAATAGTTCATGAACCTGCGAACCTGCAGCGCCTTTCTGGGCTCCTGCTCGATGCGGTCGAAAATCGCCCGCGCGGCGCGCTCCATGCGATCCAGCTGCGCGGAAATCACAGGCGACTCGATGTCGTCGTTGGCCGCGCGCAGCTCGGCGAGCGCCCTTCTGCCCTCCTCGATCTGCCGGTCGACCTCCGCGTCGCCCGAGCTGGCCTTCTCCTCGTACTCGACCACCCGGTCGGGGAACAGCCGCCTGCCAACCAGGTATCCGGCCGCCGCCAGAACCGCCGCGATCAGCAGCCCGGACAGCCTGTACATCTTCAGGAACAGTGATGCGACAAGCCACATCGCCGCCGCGCAGTATATTGGCAGCGCTGACTTGACGGTCTTTTTCTTGAGCATTCACATACCACCCCACTTTGTTCCTATTATACGGCAAAATCTCCCTCCGGTCAAGTGCCGGGCAGGCCGGGCAGGCCAGGCAGTGCCCGGTTCCACTTGCTGCCGCGGGTTCTGGCGACGAATTCGGGAAGCATAAATTGAACTTCCCGAATTCTCCGGATTTCCAGAAGTTTTCTGGAAATCACAGGTCGGCGTTGCCGACTCGCGCCCGGCTGGAGGAGGTTCCGCATTCGCTTCACGCTCCCCCAGACCCCCACCGAAGTTTGCGTGCTGCCGCCGGTCAGCAGAGCCGACACCCACTTGCTGCCGCCGGTCGGCAGGGCCGACTGCCACCTGCTGCCGCCGGTTCTGGCGACGAATTCGGGAAGCATAAATTGAACTTCCCGAATTCTCCGGATTTCCAGAAGTTTTCTGGAAATCACAGGTCGGCGTTGCCGACTCGCGCCCGGCTGGAGGAGGTTCCGCATTCGCTTCACGCTCCCCCAGACCCCCACCGAAGTTTGCGTGCTGCCGCCGGTCAGCAGAGCCGACACCCACTTGCTGCCGCCGGTCGGCAGGGCCGACTGCCACCTGCTGCCGCCGGTTCTGGCGACGAATTCGGGAAGCATAAATTGAACTTCCCGAATTCTCCGGATTTCCAGGCAGGCTGAGCCTGCACCCACCTGCTGCCGCCGGTTCTGGCGACGACCATTGGCCGCCATAAATTGGAGC
>CAKUFB010000255.1 GCA_934647145.1 uncultured Clostridia bacterium | reverse complement strand
AATCCGCAGGGAATCCTGCGGATTCGCAGAAATCAACCGCTCCAATTTATGGCGGTTGATTTCGTCGCCAGAATCGGCGGAAGCAAGTGCGTGCAGGCTCAGCCTGCCAGACAAACTTCGGTGGGGGTCTGGGGGAGCGGTCGGCAGGGCCGACGGCCACTTGCTACCGCGCATCCTATCGTCAGGCTCTGCACTATTCGAGAGCCTCCCCCAGCCGGCCGGGGCGGCAGCGCCGCCTCACAATCCGCAGGGAATCCTGCGGATTCGCAGAAATCAACCGCTTCAATTTATGGCGGCCAATGGTCGTCGCCCGAATTGGCGGCAGCAGGTGGGTGCAGGCTCAGCCTGCCCGGCGTCTCTTGAACCAAATTCAGCAAACAACCCACGCATGCAAACCAAAGGAGGCCGTTTTCATGAACAAGCCCATCGACATCACCGGCGTAACGCTGCGCACCGAGCGCCTGACGCTTCGCCCCTGGCGCGAGAGCGACCTGGAAGACTTTTACGAATACGCGCGGGTGGACGGCGTGGGGCAGATGGCCGGCTGGACGCCGCACCGCGACAGGGAAGAATCCCGAACGATTCTCTCCCGCTTTATCGAGGGCAGGCACACCTTCGCGCTGGAGTATCAGGGCAAGGTGATCGGCTCGCTGGGCGTCGAGGAGTACAACGAGGCGCATTATCCCGAGCTTTCGGCGCTTTCCGGGCGGGAAATCGGCTATGTGCTGTCGAAGGATTACTGGGGCCGCGGCCTGATGCCCGAGGCGGTGCGCGCGGCGGTGGACTACCTGTTCGGCGAGGCGAAGCTGGACTTTATACTGGTCGGCCATTTCGAGCGCAACGCCCGGTCGAGGCGGGTGATAGAGAAGTGCGGCTTTACCTACGTCAAGACCGTGCCCTACGAGACCCGCTTTGGCACGATAGAGTCTTCGAGAGAGTACATACTCCACTCGCCTGAGAAGCAGAGCTGAACGATAAAACGAACTGATTGCCCCGAAAAGGAGGGACGCGCATGAACTGCCCCTATTGCGGACGAAAGAATCCGAGCGACGCGGAGTACTGCGTCAGCTGCGGCTACCCCCTGCCCATCGAGCGGCAGACCAGAAACCGGCAGGTACGCCAGGCACGGCGGGCGGCAGGTCACGCGTTCAAGGTGATCGGGCTGATCGTTCTGGCGCTCGCGTCGCTGCTGCTGTTCGGCTGGGGCTGGTATAAGATCCACTTCTGGCGGGCAAGCCGCGCGCAGCAGGCGCTCTACACCAGCGGCAGGATGCAGTCGCCGACGCTTGAGGTGCTGGAGCTGTCCGACGGGCGCAGCGGTCACAGGCTGACCTTCTATGGCGACGACGGCGACATGGTCTACATCGGCGAGCTAGGTCAGTCCTACATGATCATCGGCGGCAAGGCCGAGGTGCTGGTCGCCGACAGCGACTGGTTCAAGAAGCAGCAGCAGGACATCGAAAAGGCCGAAATCACGCTGCTTCCGGTGCTTGAAAGGCAAAACGGCGAGCGCATTGACCTGCCCGCGATACACTTCGAGGTGGAAACCCCCGCCTCGCCGCTTCAGATGATCGCCCCGACCGAGGATCGCATCACGGTGCTTTCGGCGATTTATCAGCTGGAGATGCAGGTCGTCCCCGGCTCGACCGTGCTGGTAGACGGCAGCGACGTGACCGACATGGTGGACGTTTTGGGCAAGCTGAGCGTCAACGTGGCGGTCTATCCCCAGGGCGACAACCCGATCTCCATCCTGGTGCGCACGCCCAATCACAAGGAAACCCGCAAGGACGTCGTGCTCTACCGTGAAAAGACCGACATCAGCATCGAGCTGTCCGTCTATACCGCGCGCAGCAGCCTGCGCAACACCATGACGGTCAGCGGCGCGATCGACCCGACCGCCACGCTGGTGGTGGACACGCCCTGTGTGCCCGACAGTCTCAAGGTCAACGCGGACGGCAGCTTCTCCTTCTACGCCTACTTCGAGCAGATCGGCGTGAACAAGGTGCAGTTCCACGCGGAAAAGCCCGGCTGCAACCCGGCCGTCATCTCCTTCGACGTGTCCTATCTGCCCACGCTCTCCGAGTACGCCAAGGACGCGTGGCGCATGGATTACGACCAGATCTGCCAGTACTACGAGCTGTGGGAAAACCGCGTCTTCCGCTGCAAGGGCGAGATCGTGCAGGATATGGGCGACGGCGTGGTGCTCATGAACGTGGGCGAGGATCACCTCATCGCCCTGCGCAACGAAACCGACGTGGACTCCTCCGTCGGCCAGAGCTGCGACTTCTTCGCCGACCTGCACGGCATGTACTCCATGCCCGACGGCAGTCAGTACCCCTACTTCATCGCCCGCTACGAGCGCGTGGAGCCGTAGGGGAAAACGTTGGGGAGGCCGCTGGGGAGACGGCTTTTCTGAGAAAAGCCTCTCCCCAGACCCCTCACGAAAAGCACTTTGATCCGCGCGGCGAAGCAGATAACCGCAGCGCAGCTCCCCGAATGCAGCGTGAGTTCGGCAAAAGCGGCGGATGATGTCGTGTCCGTCTCGGAAAGCGCCTTGATCCGCGCAGCGTATTGCCTGGAGCGGCGCAGTGTGGTATAATGACTGGGGAAGAGCAAAGGCCTGACCAACAGGCACGACGGTCGGTTCGGCGGCAGGCATGACTGAATAAACCTGGCGGGCGCGCAGACGTCCGGAAAGAGGTGCATGATATGAGCGATACACTGTATGTCGTGATCCCGTGCTACAACGAGCAGGAGGTGCTTCCGGAGACGGCGCGCCGCCTGAAGGAGAAGATGACCGCGCTGACCGGCAGCGGAAAAATCAGCGAAAAGAGCCGGGTGATGTTCGTCAACGACGGCTCGAGGGACAGAACCTGGCAGGAGATCGAGGCGCTCTACGAGCAGGACGAGCTGTTTGCCGGAGTCAACCTGACCCGCAACCGCGGGCACCAGAACGCGCTGCTGGCGGGACTGATGACCGCGAAGGACCACGCCGACATGGTGGTGTCGATGGACGCCGACCTGCAGGACGACATCGACGCGATGGATCGCATGCTGGACGAGTACTACGGCGGCTGCGACATCGTATACGGCGTGCGCGGCAGGCGGGCGACCGACACCTTCTTCAAGCGCTTCACCGCCGAGGGCTTCTATCACCTGATGCAGAAGCTGGGCGTGGACATCGTGTTTAACCACGCGGACTATCGCCTGATGAGCAGGCGCGCGCTCGAGAGCCTGTCCCAGTTCGGCGAGGTCAACCTGTTCCTGCGCGGCATCGTGCCCCAGCTGGGCTACAGGTGCGCCACGGTCGAGTACGAGCGCCACGAGCGCTTCGCCGGAGAGAGCAAGTATCCGCTCAGGAAGATGCTGGCCTTCGCCTTCGACGGCATTACCTCCTTCAGCATCAAGCCGATCCGCCTGGTGCTGGGGCTGGGCGTGATCATCTTCACGTGCAGCCTGATCGCGCTCGTCTGGTCGCTGATCGCCAAGCTGTGCGGCCATACGGTCAGCGGATGGGCCTCGCTGATGTGCTCGATCTGGATGATCGGCGGCATACAGATGATCAGTCTGGGCGTGATCGGCGAGTACATCGGCAAAATCTACAACGAGACCAAGCGCCGCCCGCGCTACCTGATCGAGCGCGTGCTTCTGCACCGGGCAGGCTGAGCCTGCACCCACCTGCTGCCGCCGGCAGGCTGAGCCTGCACCCACCTGCTGCCGCCGATGCTGGCGACGAAATCAACTGCCATAAATTAGAGCAGTTGATTTCTGCGAATCCGCAGGATTCCCTGCGGATTATGAGGCGGCGTTGCCGCCCCGGCTGGGGGAGGCTCTCGAATAGTGCATAGCCTGACGATAGGATGCGCGGTAGCAAGTGGCCGCCGGGCAGGCTGAGCCTGCACCCACCTGCCGCCGCCGATTCGGGCGACGAAATCAACTGCCATAAACTGGAGCGGTCGATTTCTTCGCGGCCGGAAAAACCGGGGATATCGCCCCGGAAAAGCAGGATGGCAGCGGCAACCTTTTCAACCCGTAGATGAAGGCCCTGAGAACCGTCATGGGTTCTCAGGGCCTCAGACTGTCGAAAACCCCCGGAGAGCTCGAGAGGGTCGCAACCCTCTCGAACTTTCAATCGCGCCCAGCGGCGTGTACGGTGGGCAC
>CAKUFB010000254.1 GCA_934647145.1 uncultured Clostridia bacterium | reverse complement strand
CACGCGCTGGCCGAGGCCTATGCCGGCGAGATCTACGAGTGCCCGGTCACGGTGGAGAACGAGACCGACATGCTGCGCGCCGTCCGGGACGTGAAGGCGGTGGGCTGCAGCGCGCTGGTGGTCTACCTGGGCAACTTCGGCCCGGAAACGCCCGAAACCCTGCTGGCGAAGGCGTTTGACGGCCCGTGCATGTTCGTGGCGGCGGCCGAGGGCGACGGCGACCTGATCTCCGGCCGGGGCGACGCGTACTGCGGATTGCTCAACTGCGCCTACAACCTGGGCATGCGCCATCTGAAGGCGTACATCCCCGAGCAGCCGGTGGGCACAGCGGCCGAGCTGGCCGAGCGAATCGCCGAGTTCGTGCCCATCGCGCGGGCGATACTGGGGCTGCGCTCGCTCAAGATCATCACCTTCGGGCCGAGGCCGCAGGACTTTTTCGCCTGCAACGCGCCGATTAAGGGGCTGTACGAGCTGGGCGTGGAGATCGAGGAGAACAGCGAGCTCGACCTGCTGGTCGCCTATCGCGCGCACGAAAACGACCCCCGCATTCCCGCCGTCTGTCAGGAAATGGCGGAGGAAATGGGCGAGGGCAGCTATTATGCGGATCTGAACCGCCGCATGGCGCAGTTCGAGCTGACGCTGCTGGACTGGGCGCGCGGCCACAGGGGCGCGAGGCAGTTCGTGGCCTTCGCGAACAAGTGCTGGCCGGCCTTCCCCAGCCAGTTCGGCTTCGAGCCCTGCTACGTCAATTCCCGCCTGGCCGCGCGGGGGATTCCGGTGGCCTGCGAGGTGGACGTCTACGGCGCGCTGAGCGAGTACCTGGGCGCGTGCGTGACCGGCGACGCGGTGACGCTGCTGGACATCAACAACACCGTGCCCGCATCCCTCTACGAAAAGGAGATCAAGGGCCGCTACGGCTATCGCCTGAGCGATACCTTCATGGGCTTCCACTGCGGCAACACGCCCGCCTGCCGGCTGTGCGACGGCCGCGCGATCCGCTATCAGCTGATCCAGCACCGCCTGCTCGAGCCCGCCGGCAGCGAGCCGGACTTCACCCGCGGCACGCTCGAGGGCGACCTGGCCGCAGGCGACGTGACCTTCTATCGCCTGCAGTGCGACAGCGAGGGCGCGCTGCGCGCCTATGTGGCCCAGGGCGAGGTGCTCGACGTGCGCGCGCACTCCTTCGGCGGCATCGGCGTGTTTGCCATCCCCGAGATGGGGCGCTTCTACCGGCACGTGCTGCTCGAAAAGCGCTATCCGCACCACGGCGCGGTCGCCTTCGGCCACGTCGGGCGCGCGCTGTTCGAGGTATTCAAGTACCTCGGCGTGCAGGACGTCGCCTACAACCGCCCCGCCGCCCTGCCCTATCCCACCGAGAACCCGTTTTGCTGAGCGGGCAGACGTCGGTTTCGCGTGAAAGAAACATCCCCCGGGGGCGCAGTGCCTGCCGGGGGATACTTGCGTTACAGCTCGATGCGGCCGTTGAAGGCCATGGTGAGCGTCACCTCGTCGGTGTACTCCAGCTCCGCGCCGACGGGCATGCCGCGGGCGATGCGCGTGACCTTGATGCCCAGGGGCTTGATCAGCCGCGCCAGGTAGGAGGCGGTGGCCTCGCCCTCCACGTCGGGATTGGTGGCGATGATGACCTCGGTGACGCTGCCGTCGGCGAGGCGCTCCATCAGCTCGCGGATGCGGATGTCGTTTGGCCCCACGCCGTTCATCGGCGAGATGACCCCGTGCAGCACGTGGTACAGCCCGTGATACTCGTTCATCCGCTCCAGGTTGGCCACGTCGCGCGGCGTGCTGACCACGCAGATCTGGCCGTTTTTGCGGCTCTCGTCGCGGCAGATCGGGCACAGCTCATCGGTGGTATAGTCGCCGCACAGGGCGCAGTAGTGTACCTCGCGCTTGGCGTTGAAGATGGACACCGCCAGCTCGCGCACCTGCTCCTCCGGGCGGGACACGATGTAGAACGCCAGCCGCTGAGCAGACTTCTTGCCGATGCCCGGGAGCTTGCTGAGCTGGTTGACCAGCCGGGCGATCGGCTCAATCTGGGCGCTCATGGCTTAGAACAGGCCGGGAATGCTCATGCCGCCGGTCAGCTTGCCCATTTCGCGCTCGCAGGTCTCGCCGGCCTCGCGCATGGCCTCGTTGACCGCCGCCAGGATGGTGTCCTGCAGCATTTCCACGTCCTCGGGATCGACGGCCTCGGGCTTGATGGTCAGCGCCAGCAGCTCCTTTTTGCCGTTGACCCTGGCGGTCACCACGCCGCCGCCCGCGCTGGCCTCGAACTCGCGCGCGTCCAGCTCCTCCTGCACCTTGGTCATCTGCTGCTGCAGCTTCTGCGCCTGACGCGCCAGCTGCTGCATGTTGCCGCCCATACCCATTCCGGGAAATCCGCCTCTTGCCATGATCTTGTCCTCCTGAAAAATAGTTTATGTTGAGTGATGCGGTTGATGTTGAAGGGATGTGCCCCCGCCGCCTGCGAAGGCAACTGAGGGGCGTGTGCGTTTCCGCCGCTCTCCCCCGCACCGGTTCATCCGGCGTTCGTTGCCCCTGCGGGGATTTAAGGCAGTCGGAAGAATCCTGAGGCTCTAATCTATGGCCGAAGGATTCGTGTTCCATCCGGCGGCAGCAGGCGGAGCCGGGCACTGCCTGGTCAGCCCGGATCGTCGGTCAGCTCGATGCTCTCGCGGGGAAAGGCGTCGTAGACCGCGTCCAGCTTCTGACGCGCGTCCTTTGTGGGGCCTGTGGGCGCGGCGGGCGCGCCTGAACCGAACTGGGCGTGTACCTCGCGGCCAAACGCCTCGCTCAGCGCCTTGTCCACGGCCTGCTTCTTGTCCTGCTGGCTGAGCAGGGCGGCGTTGATGTCGCTGCCGTCGCCGGGGAAGGTCAGCAGCACCTGGTCGCCGGACAGGCCGTTGAACCGCGCCTTCTTGAGCAGCAGCGACAGCTGGGGCGCGGCGGCGAAGAGCAGCTTGAGCGCCTGCCTGTAGGCCGCGTCGTCGCTCTCCGGGGGGGCGCGCCGGGGGCTGGGCGGCGGCGGGGGCGCGGGGGTCTGGGCAGCCTGAGCCGCCTTCTGCGGGGCGGTCGGCGGGGCCTGAACCGTCCCCTCGCTGATCGCCTTTTCCAGGGCGAACAGCCGCTCCTCCAGCGCCTCGATCGAGCGCTCCTCGGGCGGGTGGCAGGCGCGCACCGTGTACAATTCCAGCACCGCGCGCTGCTGAGACGCCCACTTCATGTCGTTTTCCGCCTGCATGAACAGGCTCATCAGCCGGAGCAGACGCGCCTGACTGGCCAGCGCCGCCTGCTCGGCGAACAGCTGCGCGTCCTCGGGGGTGATCTCCAGCAGGTCGTCCAGCCCGTCCGTGCAGGACAGCGCCAACAGCAGCGCCCGCACGTGCGCGGTGACCTCGCGCGCGAACACCGCGGGATCTCTGCCCTCGCTCATCACCTGGCCGATCTTCTGAAGCGCCGCGGTCGAGTCCGAGCCCAGCAAATCGCCCACGAAGGCGAACAGGAAGCTGCGGTCGGACGCGCCCAGCACCTCGCGCACCAGGCTCGCCTCGAGCGTGCCCTCGCAGTAGGAGAGGCACATGTCCAGGAGGCTCAGCGCGTCGCGCATGCCGCCCTCGGCCGAGCGGGCGATCAGCGACACCGCCTCGTCCTGCGCGTCGCGCCCCATGTCGGAAAGCACCTGGCGCAGGCGCCTGACGATCAGGCTGACCGGTATGCGCCGGAAGTCGAACCGCTGGCAGCGGGACAGGATGGTCGCGGGCAGCTTCTGCGGCTCGGTCGTGGCCAGGATGAACACCGCGTGGGCGGGCGGCTCCTCGAGCGTCTTGAGCAGCGCGTTGAACGCGCCGGTGGAGAGCATGTGTACCTCGTCGATGATGTAGACCTTGTAGCGGCCCACGGTGGGCGGATACTTGACCTTCTCGCGCAGGTCGCGAATCTCGTCCACGCCGTTGTTGGAGGCCGCGTCGATCTCCACCACGTCCAGGTTATTCTCCTTCGCCAGCTGACGGCAGGCCTCGCACTCGCCGCAGGGCTCGCCGTGCTGGTTGTTCAGGCAGTTGATCGCCCGGGCCAGCACCTTGGAGGTACTGGTCTTGCCGGTGCCGCGGCTGCCGCAGAACAGGTAGGCGTGCGGTATGCGGCCGC
>CAKUFB010000253.1 GCA_934647145.1 uncultured Clostridia bacterium | reverse complement strand
AACTGGTGAGGGTGGTAGTGGCGGGGGAGCTTGCTTCCCCGTCCACCAGCTTGTCAAAACCTTTTTTGACAAGCTGAGCCGCCCTGCGGCCCCGAAGGGGCCGCAGGGCGGCGTATTCATCCGGTTGACCGAACAGGGGACGGAAAAGGCGCTGCCTTACTCCTCCTGCCCCTCGTGGTCGTGCGCATGACAGCAGGCGCAGTTGCCACTGCAAAACTGCTTCGCGTTATAGGCGATGCCGTGCTTGTCATAGTAGTCCTTGACAGCGGCCTTGACGGCCTCCTCGGCCAGCACAGAGCAGTGGATTTTGTGAGCGGGCAGACCGTCCAGCGCCTCTACCACGGCCTTATTGGACAGCTGGAGCGCCTCCTCGATGGGCTTGCCCTTGATCATCTCGGTGGCCATGGACGAGGTTGCGATGGCCGAGCCGCAGCCGAAGGTATTGAACTTCACGTCGGTAATGACGCCGTCCCTGACCTTGATATACATCTTCATGATGTCGCCGCACTTGGCGTTGCCGACCTCGCCGATGCCGTCCGCATCGTCCATCTTGCCCAGGTTGCGGGGATTGCGGAAATGATCCATGACCTTATCGCTGTACAGCATATTAAAACACTCCTTTTCGAATGAAGCTTCTATCAGATAATGTGCGGGCGCTCGCCCTTTTCAAGCGCTTCCCAGACCGGCGAAATGCCGCGCAGGAAGCCGACCACCTCGGGCACCTTCCGCACGATATACTCGATCTGCTCGGGGGTATTGTCCTCGCCGATGGACAGGCGCAGCGAGCCGTGCGCCACCTCGTGAGGCAGGCCCAGCGCCAGCAGCACGTGGCTGGGATCGAGCGAGCCGGAGGTACAGGCCGAGCCGGAGGACGCTTCGATGCCCAGATCGTCCAGCATCAGCAGCAGCGATTCGCCCTCGATGCCTTCAAAGCAGAAGTTCACCGTGCCGGGCACGCGCGCATTGCGGTCGCCGTTCAGGCGGGAATGCGGAATCCTGCTCAGTTCCTCGATCAGCCGCTCGCGCATGGGCAGGACGCGGTCGGTGTTCTCCTTCATGTGATCGCAGGCGTCCTGAAGCGCCGCCGCCATGGCGATGATCGCGGGCAGGTTTTCCGTCCCCGCGCGCTTGCCGCGCTCCTGCGCACCGCCTTCGATCAGGGTGGCCACGTTCACGCCCTTTCGCGCGTACAGCAGGCCGATTCCCTTGGGGCCGTGGAACTTGTGCGCCGAAAGGGAGAGCATGTCCACCTGGTCGCGCACCACGTCCACCGGCACATGGCCCACTGCCTGCACCGCGTCGGTGTGGAACAGCACCTTCTTTTCGCGGCAGATGCGGCCGATCTCAGCGATGGGCTGCAGCGTGCCGATCTCGTTGTTGGCGTACATGATGGTCACCAGCGCGGTATCCTCGCGGATGGCGGCGGCCACCTCCTCAGGGCGCACCATGCCGTTTTCGTGTACCGGCAGCCAGGTGATCTCGCAGCCTTCCTTTTCCAGGCGCTCCAGCGGGTGCATGATCGCGTGGTGCTCGAACGCCGATGTGACGATATGCTTTTTCCCCTTGCGCGCGCCCAGGCGAACGCCCGTCAGTATGGCCTGATTGTCCGCCTCGCTCCCGCCGGAGGTGAAGTAGATTTCGCTGCTCTGCGCGCCCAGCAGTCCGGCAATCTGCGCGCGGGCCGCCTCCAGCGCTTCCTTGGCGCGCTGCCCGCCCGAGTGCAGGCTGGACGGGTTGCCCCACTCATCCTTCAGCGCCTGAATCATGCTATTTTTCGCGACCTCGCTCATTTCGGTCGTGGCCGCGTGATCCGCGTAAACGTACATAGGTTTTCCTCCTTTAACCCCGCTTCCGGGGCACATCTGGATTATAGCAATCAATTCCCACTTCGTCAATAGGATTTCGTATACTTTACATTTTCACCCCGGCAAGTTTCGGATTACTGTTGCATATACGACATATTGTCCGTCCCTCAATCCCTTATAATAAATAAGATGAAAGGGGCCGGCAGGCCTTTTGAATAGAGGAGGTTTTTATCATGTATTGCGTGCGAAACGTCACGAGCGATCTTTACTGGGTGGGCGGCAACGACCGCCGTCTGGCGCTGTTCGAGGGGATCTATCAGGTGCCGCAGGGCGTGTCCTACAACTCCTACCTGCTGATGGATGAAAAGACCGTGCTCATGGACACGGTGGACAAGGCGGTGTCGGGCGTGTTCTTCGAGAACCTCGCGCACGTGCTGGGCGGGCGGAAGCTGGACTACGTGGTGGTGCAGCACATGGAGCCCGACCATTCGGCCACGCTGGCGGAGCTGCTGCTGCGGTATCCCGAGGCGACGGTGGTGTGCAATGCCAAGACCAAGGCGATGATGAAGCGCTTCTTCGACGTGACCTTTACCGCGCAGCTGGTCAAGGAGGGCGACGTGCTGGAAACCGGCCGCCACCGCCTGACCTTCCTGATGGCGCCGATGGTGCACTGGCCCGAGGTCATGGTGACCTACGACCTGACCGACAAGATCCTGTTCTCGGCCGACGCGTTCGGCTGCTTCGGGGCGCTCAACGGCGCGCTGTTCGCCGACGAGGTGAACTTCGAGCGGGACTACCTGGACGAGGCGCGCCGGTATTACTGCAACATCGTGGGCAAGTACGGCACGCAGGTGCAGGCGCTGCTCAAAAAGGCCTCGACCGTCGAGATCGGCATGATCTGCCCGCTGCACGGCTTCGTCTGGCGCAGGCAGGCGCAGGACTTCATCGGCAAGTACTATTCCTGGAGCAGCTACACGCCCGAGGAAACCGGCGTGCTCATCGCCTACGGCTCGATCTACGGCCACACCGAGAACGCCGCCGAGATCCTGTCCTGCCGCCTGCGCGAAAAGGGCGTGCGCACCGCAATGTACGACGTGTCGGTTACGCCCTCCTCCGAGATCGTCGCCGCCGCCTTCCGCTTCAGTCATCTGGTGTTCGCCTCGGCCACCTACAACGCGGGCATTTTCATCCGCATGGATGAGCTGCTGCACGACCTGGTGGCGCACAACCTGCAGAATCGCACCGTGGCGCTGATCGAAAACGGCTCCTGGGCGCCGACCAGCGGCCTGCTGATGAAGAAACTGCTCGCTCCCTGCAAGAACCTGACCCTGCTCGAGGAAGGCCTGTCCATCGCCTCCGCGCTCAAGGAGGATCAGCTGCATCAGATCGATTCGCTGGCCGACACGATCGTCGCCTCGCTGCCCGCGTCCAGGGCCGCGGCCGCCCCCGCTCCGGCCAACCCGCTGATCGACGGCGCGGCGATGAACAAGCTGTCCTACGGCCTGTTCGTGCTCACCTCCCGCGAGGGCGACAAGGACAACGGCTGCATCATCAACACCGCGCAGATGCTCACCGACAGCCCCAAGCGCGTCACGATCGCGGTCAATCGCCAGAATCTTTCCCGCGACATGATCGCGCGCACCGGCCTGTTCAACCTGTCCGTGCTCACCGAGGAGGTTCCCTTCAAGGTCTTCGAGCGCTTCGGCTTCGTCAGCGGCCGCGACGCGGACAAGTTCGCCGGCTGCGACTGCGACGCGCGCACCGCCAACGGCCTGCGCTACATCCCGAAGTACACGAACGCCGTCATCTCCTGCAAGGTGGTCGAGTCCCACGACTACGACACTCACACGCTCTTCGTCGCCGAGGTGGTCGAGGCCAAAGTGCTCTGCGACCAGCCCTCCATCACCTACGCCTACTACTTCGCCCACACCAAGCCCAGGCCCCAGCCCACCGACGCCCCTAAAAAGGGCTTCGTCTGCAAGATCTGCGGCTATGTCTATGAGGGCGACGCCCTGCCCGAAGACTACGTCTGCCCCCTGTGCAAGCACGGCCCCGAGGACTTCGAGCCCATCGGGTAAAGGAACGCTGGGGAGACGAGGGAACGTTGGGGATGCCGCCTTTTTGAAAAAGGCGCCTCTCCAAACCCCACCCGGAAAACACTTGCGAGAAAAGAGATTAAGCATTAGACAATGCGGCTCTCGCGCGAGATGCTATGGGAGACGGAGGCTGTAAACGAGCAGCGCATGCCCCCCTTCACAAACGATGAATCCCCCGGAGATTTTCCGGGGGACAGACTGCCGCCGCTTCTACGTCGATTGACGATTTGCGCGCTGCGCAGATCGAGAAAGCGCCGAAGGGCAAAGCCCTCCGG
>CAKUFB010000252.1 GCA_934647145.1 uncultured Clostridia bacterium | reverse complement strand
GGCTGGTCGCCTACAAAGGCCCGGCGGCCGGGGAGGAGCTTCGTCAGGCGGAACGGGCGATCGAGCTGCTGGGCGGCGGGAATGCGCGCATATTACAGGTGCGGATTCCGGGGCGCGAGGACTGGGATCACCGGCTGGCGCTGGTGGACAAGCTGCGCGCAACGCCCAAACGCTTCCCGCGAAAGAGCGGCGAGGCCGGGAGAAATCCGATACTCTCAGAATAAGGAAGTGAACGGGCATTGCAGAGCATCCGCGTACTGGCGGGAAATGCCGGGTATGATATACTGATAGAAAACGGCCTGCTGGGCAGGCTGGGAGAGCGGCTGTGCGAGCGGCTGTCGCCCGGCCGGGTGCTGCTGGTGGCCGCGGAAAAGGTGAACGACCTGTTCGGGCAGCGGGTGCGCCGGTCTCTCACGGCGATGGGCGTGGAGTACGGCGCGCTGGTCGTACACGCGGACATTTCCGGCGGCACGCTCAACGCCCTGAACGACGTGACCCGCGCCATGGCGCAGATGAAGCTGGGCGAGGGCGACACGCTGCTGATGCTGGGCGGGGCGATGCTGTGCGACCTGGGCGCGTTCGCGCTGAAAAACAGCCGCCGCCGCGCGCGCCTTGTGCAGGCGCCCACCACGCTGCTGGCCATGGCCGACTGGGCGGTGGACGGCAAGACCGCCGTCGAGCATCGAAGGGGCGCGAACATGCCGGGCAGCTTCTTCGCGCCCGATCTGATCCTGATCGACCCGCAGGCCGCCTTCACGCTGTCCGACCGGCAGTTTGAAAACGGCATGGGCGAGGTCATCAAGTGCGCCTGCGCGGCGGACGCCAGCATGTTCCGCATGCTCGAGTCGCTCTCGGGCCGGGCGGCGATCGAGGCGCGGATGGAAGAGGTGATCTGGACCAGCCTGAGCGTCAAGGCCTCGCTTTGCGGCGAGGAGCGCGCGAGAATGCGCCTGGGCCACAGCCTGGCCTACGCGATCGAGATGGCGCAGCATCACCGCCTGCTCATGCACGGCGAGGCGGTCGCGCTGGGCATGCTGGCCGTGAGCCGGTACTCGGAGTGCCTGGGCATCACCACCCGGGGCACGTCGCAGCGCATCGAGGACTGCCTGAACCGGTATCATCTGCCGCTGCGCACCAGCGTGGAAAAAGACGAGATGCTCAAGGCGCTCAGGTCGTTTACCGCGCCGCAGTGCGTGCTGCTCGAGCGCGTGGGCTGGAGCACGGTGCGCTCGATGGAGCCTGGATTTATGGAAAAGGCATGGTTTGGAACGAAGGGAGGCGAAGAAGGGTGATGAAACGGATGTGCGCGGGGCTGCTCGCGCTGATCATGCTGCTTGCGGGCTGCGCCTTTGCGGAGGCTGCGTCGGGCAGCCGGCCGCCGACCGAGCCGGACGCGATTGCGGAGCTCGTCGAGGAGGCCATGGACGTGTACGCCTGGTTTGTGCTCTGGCCGCTGGGCGGCGATCTGGAGGAGCCGATGGAGGAGGGCGTGAGCGAGTTTTACCGCGTGCTGGACGACCGCTACGACACCCGTCTCAAGCTGGCCGGGTTCGCGCTGAACTACTTTTCTCTCGAGATCGTCACCGGGCTGTTCGACCGCGGCATGTATCAGGAGAAGGACGGCGTTTTGTACGTCACCGACCGCTTCGACATCGCCGACGAGAACATTTCCTCGGTGTCCTACGAGACGACTGCGCAGGGCGAGGGCTGGATCGAGTACCGCGCGAACGTGACCTATCAGGCGGGAACCGACGACGAGCGCGTCCGCGCCTATGACTATCGCTATGAGCAGACCGAAAACGGATGGGTCTTTACGCAGTTCGCCTTTTACTGGGAGGGCGAGCGGAGCAATCTGGACGGCTGAAGCCGCACGAAGGAGGATACGACATGCTTTTGACCGACTACCTGACCCAATCGGACGACCTGATGTGCCGCTGGAACAAGCAGCTGGGCGTGGATCACGCGGTGATTCGCCTGCCTGAGGACGACCAGTTCGACCTGACCAGCGAGGCGCACTTTCGCGCCTTCTATGATCATTTCCTGAGCTACGGACTGACCCCCGCGGTGGTGGAGCCGCTGCCCGGCAGCATTTACGAGGACATCAAGTGCGGCACGGCGCGCGCGGACGAGGCCATGGACAAGGCGAAGGCGGTCGTGCGCAACATGGGCAGGCTGGGCGTCGGCACGCTGTGCATGAACTTCATGGCGCACATCGGCTGGTACCGCACGACCGGCAGCTATCCCGAGCGCGGCGGCGCGCAGTGTACGGCCTTCGATATGAAGGACTTTGCGCCCAGGGACGGCTTCGCCATCACGCAGGCGCAGCTGTGGCAGAATCTCGAGCGCTTCCTGCGCGAAATCGTGCCGGTGGCCGAGGAAAGCGGCGTGCGCCTGGCGCTGCATCCGGATGACCCGCCGGTGCCCGCCCTGGGCAGGGTGGAGCGCATCCTGATCAGCAGGGACGCGATCGACAGGGCGGTTCACCTGGTGCAGAGCGACATGCTGGGCGTGACGCTGTGCCAGGGCTGCTACAGCGCCATGGGCGAAGACGTGTGCGAGGTTATCCGCCACTTCGGCCGGCAGAACAAGATCTTCTTCGTACACTTCCGCGACGTGCGCGGCAATCGCGACTGCTTCCACGAGACCTTCCACGACAACGGCCAGACCGACATGGCTCAGGCGATTCACACCTATCGCGAGGTGGGCTTCACCGGCCCGGTGCGCGTCGATCACGTACCCACGATGGCCGGTGAAAACGCCAATCTGCCCGGCTACGCCAACCTCGGCCGGCTCTACGCCATCGGCTATCTCAAGGGCCTGCTCGAGGCGGACGCGCGGGCGTAGGGGGAACGCTGGGAAGGCCGCCTTTCTGAGAAAGGCGCCTCCCCAGACCCCACCCGGAAAGCACCTGCTGCCGCCGGACGATGAGCAATGTGGGTTGTTATCCCGCAAGGCAGCGAAGCTCCCTGGAATTTCAGGCTGCATGCAAGAGCAATAAAGAAGAAACGAATGATCAGGAGGAAACGAACATGAAATACGTTGTCGGCGATTATACCCGCATGGGCGGCCCCGGCGTGGCGCTGATTGAGCGCAGGAGCGACGACAGCCTTGCGCTGCTTTCCGCGACGGCCGGCCTTCAGGAGCCCACCTGGGCGCAGCCCGCCTCGAACGGAAAAGCGATTTACTCCCTGGGCAACAACGCGGTCGAGGGCGAAAACGGCGGCTGCGCGGCCTCCTATGAGCGCGTGGGCGACGCGCTGAAGCTGGTGTCCATGCGCTCCACGAACGGCCTGGCCCCCTGCCACATGACCGAGAGCCCGGACGGCAGGTTCCTGTACGTGGCCAACTACCTGGGCGGCAGCGTGGCGGTCTTCCCGATCGAGGGCAACGCGCTGGGCGCGCGCGTCCAGCTGGTGCGGCACGAGGGTCACGGCCCGAACGAGAAGCGCCAGGAGTCCGCGCACGTTCACTTCACCGCCTTCAAGCCGGGCACGCGCCAGCTGTTCGTGGTCGATCTGGGCATCGACGCGGTGATGATCTACGACCAGAATCCCGAGACCGGCCTGCTGACCCTGGCCGAGCGCGTGAACACGCCCGCGGGTCTCGGCCCGAGGCACCTGGTCTTCCACGGCGAGGACGCGATCTACCTGGACTACGAAATGGGCGGCAAGGTCAGCCTGCTCAGGCGCGTGAACGGCGCCTGGCGGATCGAGCAGACGCTTTCCACCCTGCCCGAGGGCTACGACGGCTTCAACGGCGTGGCCGCCATCCGCGAGTACAACGGCCAGATCGTCGTCTCCAACCGCGGCCACAACTCGCTGGCCTTCTTCAATATCCTGCCCGACCTGCGCCTGGAGCGCGCGGGCGTCTTCAGCGTGCCGGGCGACTTCCCGCGCGACTTCTGGATGAACGCGGACGGCACGATACTGGTCGCCAACCAGGAATCGGGCGACGTGCGCCTGCTCAGGCGAACCGAAGCCGGCCTTGAGACCATCGGCGAGCCGCTGTCCATTCCGGGCGCGGTGTCGGTCTTCCCGATCGCGGACTGAGGGAGGAACGCTGCATAAGGAGTTCAGCCTCCCAATAAACAGCGTTTGAGTCCGGAGAACTGCACTTGTCCATACAGACTTCGTCATGCGGATCAAAGTGCTTTTCGGGAGAGCTCGAGAGGGGCTTTTCTCAGAAAAGCCGCCTCTCGAACGT
>CAKUFB010000251.1 GCA_934647145.1 uncultured Clostridia bacterium | reverse complement strand
CCCCCCCCCCCCCCCCCCCCCCCCCCCCCCCCCCCCCCCCCCCCCCCCCCCCCCCCCCCCCCCCCCCCCGCGGGGCGCCACCGCCGCCGCGCGACAAAACAAGCCGCCTTCCCCGCATAGAATAGCAGGAACGGGAGGGATGTGCATGAAATGGATCCGTCGAATCGCGATTTACGCACTGTTTTTCGCGCTTTTGGCCAGCATTCCGACGGTACTGTCGCTGCCCGCGTCTCCGCCGGACGACCTGGCGGCGCGCAAATACGACGGCTATACGGGCGTGCTGAAGCTGTGGGTCTGCGAAGAGTGGAGCGGCGGCGCGCTGTGTACCTGGCTCAACCGCAGCCTGACCGACTTTGAAAAGTCGCACAAGGGCGTGTATGTGCAGCTGACGCAGGTTTCCCGCGAAACGATGCCTCAGTACGCCTCTGCGCAGGTCATTCCGCCGGACGCGCTGGTCTTCGCGCCGGGCATGCTGGAAAGCGCGCTGGAGCTCGTCCCCCTGGAGGAAATCGCCGGCCTGCGCGCGTCGCTCGGTCAGGCCGGCCACACGCGGGACGGACTGTACGCGCTGCCCATTGCGCTGAGCGGATACGCCTTCGCAATCAACCGCTCGATACTGGGCGCTCTGCCCAATGACTGGAGCGCAGTCGAGCTGCCCGCCCGAAAAAACGCGCCCTCCGCGATGAATGTTCCCGCGGACGACGACGGACACAGCTGGTCGGCGGCGCTGATCGCCCTGCTGTCCGGCGCCTACGCGGGCGAAAACGGCGCGCCCCGCGCGGGCGAGGGTTTGGATTTCGGCCTGTCGACCGCAACGCCCGCCGCCCTGGCAACCCAGCCGCCCCCGCTGCTCGAAAACGCCCTGCCTCGCGAGCTGCCCGCCGATTTCCGGCAGCGCGAGAGCGTCTACACGGCCTTCACCAGAGGACAGACAGCCGCCATTCCGGTCACGCCGCAGGAAATCCACCGCCTGACGCTGCTGGCCGACCGGGGCAAAGCGCCGGACTACCTCGTCGCCGCTTCAGGCGAAGCGTTTACCGATCAGGCGGCTTTTTTCGCGATTAACGGCGCCGAACGGCCTGATCGCCCGGCGCGCATCTCGCTGTGTCAGGCGCTGCTTGCCCACCTGCTCTCGGATGAAGCGCAGAAGAAGCTGATCCTCGCCCGCGCCTTTCGGACGACGGACGGCGCGCCGCTCTATCCCGCGCAGAGCGAAATGGGGATCCTTGAGGCGCACCTTTCGCAGCCCGCCCTGCTCGCCGCCCCGGCCTTTTCGCAGGCATGGCGGCAGGAAGCCCGCGCCCTGTGCGACCGGATGCAATCGGGCGAGCTCACCCCCCGCGAGGCAATGTCCGCATTAAAGGAACGCCTTTCCTGACCCGCGCCAAAAGCCCGGCCGTTTCCTTTTTCGGAAGCCGCCGGGCTTTCTTCAAGTATTCACTCAGACCAGCAGCGGCTGGATCTGCTCCCCGCGCAGCGCGCACTCGGCCGCCTCCGCAAGCCGGTCGAAATGCGCGACCAGCGAGGCGGGCTTTTTCAGGGGCGCGTCCTGACCAAAGGGCACGAAGTACATGTTTCTGACGTTCAGCAGCCGCCCGATATTCTGCGCGCAGCCGGACAGGCCGTCGTTCGTGGACACCGCCAGCAGCGCCGGCCGGTTGTTGCGCAGGTGCGACTTGACCGCCATGGCGACCGGCGTGTCGATGATCCCATTCGCCAGCTTGCCCAGCGTATTGCCGGTTGCGGGCGCGACGATCACCAGGTCGAGCAGGCCGCGCGGGCCGATCGGCTCCACCTGCTGCAGCGTGTGCCAGATCTCGCGCCCGGTCGCCCGCTCCACGCGCCGCCTGACCTCTGCCGCAGGCAAAAAACGCGTATCCAGCGACCAGGAATTCTCCGACAGGATGCCCTGCACCTGCGCCCCGGCTGCGCACAACGCGTCCAGCTCATCCAGCACCCTGGAAAATGTACAGAAGGAACCAGTCATGCAGAACCCGATTCTTTTGCCAGTCAACTCGCTCATTTCGCAGCCTCCTATCCTCTATCCAAGCGCCCGCTCCACAGCCGAGAGCAACGCCCGCGCGGCGCTTTCCGGGCAGTAGCGCCCGGGCAGACCGCTTTCGCGGCGCGCGTCCAGCCCCAGCTCCTTCGCCTGGGCGAGGTCGAACCCGAACGGCGGGCTGGCCAGGTCGATCAGCAGCGTCCGGGACGACACGCCCGCGAGCAGCTCCGCGTCCAGCACCCCGGCGGGCACGGTATTGAAGATCGCGTCGAACGACCCGATCAGCGGCGCCAGCCCCTCAAAGGAGCACACACTCGCCCCCACGTCCCTCGCAAGCGCCCGTGCGTTGGCCCGCCTCGCGCAGACCGTAACCGGCGCGCGCAGGCCCAGCAGCGCCCGCGTCAGCGCCTGAGCGATGCGTCCATAGCCCAGCACCAGGCATCTCCGGTCGGACAGCGCCCAGCCGCCGCGCATGGCGCAGGCAATCGCGCCCTCGGCGGTCAGCAGCGCGTTTCGGCGCGCAAAGGCTTCGTCCCGCGCCAGATCCACCACGCGGAAGGGCAGCGCGTCCGGCGCGCCCTGGGCGTCGCTGAGCAGCAGCGTCGCGTCCCCGCGCATCCCTCCCAGCAGCTCGCCCAATGTAAACCCCTTTTCGGCCAGTGGCAGCACAAGTCCCCTTCGCCACGGATTGCACAGCAGCACCGCCTCCGCCTCGCCGACCGCCTCCATCCCGCAGCGCGGGAAGCCGCCTCCCGCCTTCTCCAGTCCGACCGTCCCCACGTCCCAGCCCGCGCGCCGCGCCTGTTCGGCCAGGCACGCATAGCGCGCATCTCCTCCCGCAATCAGCAGCCGCATAAAAATCCCTCCCGTCCAGCATTTCATTCCATGCTATGACGAAAGGGAAAACCGCGTGACCGCCCCCGCTTCCCCGATAAGCAGCCGTCCCCGCGCGCCGCAGCCAGCCGCGCCCCTCCGCACCTCCCTCCCGCAGGCGCAAAAAATCCTGCCCGCCGTTCCATGCCCTGACGGAAGGAAAAATCGCACGGCCAACACTTCTCATACTCGCCTCGCCCAAAAACCGCCTTCGCCAGTCCTCACTCCCGCGCCCCTCCCGCAGGCGCAGAAAAACCGCCCGGCGTTCCATGCCCTGACAGAAGGAAAAATCGCACGACCACCATTTCTCGCGCCCGTCCCGTCCAAAAACCGCCTTCGCCGACTCCCGCGCCCCCTTCCGCGCAATCCGCGCTCTGATGAAAGGCGTTCGCGCGTGACCGCCCCTCCGCGCCCCTCCCGCAGGCGCGAAAACCTGCCCGGCGTTCCATGCTCTGACGGAAGGGATTCGCATATTCCCGCCGCGTTCCGGCTCGCGGATAAATTCTCCCTCTGCAGACCGCACGCTCTCGCCTCCTCCCGCAGACGCAAAAATCCCTCCCGCCCGGCACTTCGTGCCCTGACGGAAGGGATTCGCGCGTTACCAGCCGGCCTCGGCCCGCTCGATTGCCTCCAGGTAATCCTCCTCGGCGTCGTAATCGGCCGGGTCGATGCCGTAGTCGTTCGGCGGGCAGTTGACCCGCCACAGATTGGCTTCCTCCTCGGCCTCGCGGACTGCCTCCAGGTAGTCGCCCTCGGTCTCGTAGTCCTCCGGGTCGACGCCGTACACGTTGACCTCGCAGCTTTCCCGCCAGGCCATCGCCTGCTCGAGCGCGCGCTCGTACTCATGCAACGTCTCGTAGTCGGCGCTTCGCACGCCGAAGCGGTTGTCCCGAACCTCGCTTCGCCAGGCGTGAGCCGCCTCCTGCGCGCCGGAAACTGCCTGCGCGTACTCCGTCTCGGTCTCGTAGTCCTCCGGATTGACGCCGTAGCGGTTCGGCTCGCAGCTCTTTCTCCAGGCATGCGCCGCCTCCTCGGCCTCGCGCAGCGCCGCGTCGTACTGCGCCCGCTCGTCGAAGTCCGCCGGGTTCACGCCGTAGCGGTTCGGCTCGCAGTCATCCCGCCAGGCCAGCGCTTCCTCCTCCTGGGCCAGCAGCGCGCCCAGCCGGGCCAGATCCTCGCCGGTCAGCCGTCCGCCGCCGCCGAAGGTCGCGCCGCCCGCGCGCAGCGAGCCGCTCTGCCGCCCGCCGTTTGTCTTTGCCTGCACTGACTGGAACACCTCGTCCAGCAGCGCCCCTCTTTTCCTGGCCATGTAACCCCCTCCCATGAAATTCTTT
>CAKUFB010000250.1 GCA_934647145.1 uncultured Clostridia bacterium | reverse complement strand
CTTTTGCCTTGCTTTACTTGTGGTCCACAGTGTACATGCGCTCGATCAGGTCAAGCACCTTGTTGGAGTAGCCCCACTCGTTGTCGTACCAGGACACGACCTTCACGAAGGTGTCGGTCAGCGCGATACCGGCCTTGGCGTCGAAGATGGAGGTACGGGGATCGCCCAGGAAGTCGGAGGAAACCACCGCGTCCTCGGTGTAGCCCAGGATGCCCTTCAGCTCGCCCTCGGAGGCGGCCTTCATCGCGGCGCAGATCTCCTCATACTTGGCGGGCTTCGCCAGGTTGACGGTCAGGTCGACGACGGAGACGTCCAGAGTGGGCACGCGCATGGACATGCCGGTCAGCTTGCCGTTGAGCTCGGGGATAACCTTGCCCACAGCCTTGGCCGCGCCGGTGGAGGAGGGGATGATGTTGCCAGCCGCCGCACGGCCGCCGCGCCAGTCCTTCATGGAGGGGCCGTCAACGGTCTTCTGGGTGGCGGTGGTGGAGTGCACGGTGGTCATCAGGCCATCGGTGATGCCCCAGTTGTCATTCAGAACCTTGGCGATGGGCGCCAGGCAGTTGGTGGTGCAGGAAGCGTTGGAGACGAAGGTCATGTCGGAGGTGTACTTGTCGTCGTTGACGCCCACCACGAACATGGGAGTGCCGTCCTTGGAGGGAGCGGACATGACAACCTTCTTCGCGCCCGCGTCGATGTGGCCCTGCGCCTTTTCCTGGGTCAGGAACAGGCCGGTGGACTCGACGACGTACTCAGCGCCCAGCTTGCCCCAGGGCAGCTCGGCGGGGTTCTTCACGGCGCACACGGGGATCTCCTTGCCGTTGACGATGATGCTGGTGTCGGTAGAATCGACAGTGCCGTTGAACTGGCCGTGCATCGTGTCGTACTTGAGCATGTAGGCCAGGTAGTCCGGGGAGCACAGGTCGTTGATGCCAACGATCTCAATGTCCGGATGCGCGAAGCTGGCGCGGAAAACCATACGGCCAATACGGCCAAAGCCATTGATACCAACCTTAATCATAGGTCTCATCCTCCTATAGTTTATGGGTCTTTAACGGAATCTATTCTACAGCAAAACCGCCGTTTTGGCAAGTCCTCCCGGTAATACTGAGGTTAATTATGCGCAGACGTCCGGGACGATTTTCGCCCTATGGGCAGTTTATGACCCGCGCGAGATTCCGTCTCAGCCATGCCTTCATTATACCCTCCGTTCCGCGCAAAAAAACGACGGCTTTGTTATTTTTCCTATTGCACGCCGGCTCTTTTTCTGCTATAATTTGGGCGGTATCGGGCGGCGGGACGCCCCCGAACAGGCATTGAGCATTTACCTGCGATAAAGGAGGATCACTCAATATGGAAAAGATTCGCGTAGGCATTATCGGCTGCGGCGGCCGCTGCCAGTCCCACATCCATTCTCTGCTGCAGATGGACGACGTGGAGATCGTCGCCATCGCCGAGCCGGTCGAGGAGCGCCGCCTGGCGGGCTCCCAGAAGACCGGCGCCAAGCGCCTGTATAAGGATCACAACGAGCTCTTCGCGCACGAGAATCACGACACGCTGGACGTGCTGTACATCTGCGTCGAGCCCACCGCGCACACCAATATCGAAGAGACCGCCGTCGAAATGGGCATCCCCTTCCTGGTGGAGAAGCCCATGAATATGGACGTCGCCAAGGCGGAGGCGCTCTCCAAAAAGATCGAGGAGAAGGGCCTGCTGACCGCGGTCGGCTTCCAGGATCGCTATCTCGATCTGATGGAAATGGTCAAGGAGGAGCTGCCCCGGCACAAGGCGGGCGGCCTGGTCTACGGCGCGTGGATCGGCGGCATCCCCGGCGTGTGGTGGTGGCAGAAGAAGTCCACCTGCGGCGGCCAGCTGGTCGAGCAGAACATTCACCTGGCCGACGGCCTGCGCTGGCTGTACGGCGAGCCGCTGTCCCTGTACGCCACCGCCTCCCGCGGTATCGTCGAGCCCGGCGTGGACGGCGTGTCCCCCGAGTATGACACCGACGACCACTCCACCGTGGTCATCCGCTTCCCCCACAACGTGACCGCCACGCTGGTGTCCGCCTGCTACTCCACCACCGTGCGCCCGGCCTGCGGCTTCCACATCACCCTGCCGGACATGGTCATCGACTATCACCTGCGCAACAACGTGACCTTCTTCACCCAGAACGAGACCCGCGACGTGAAGCGCTGCAACGACCAGACCTATGATCTCGACCGCGCCTTCATCACCGCCATCGAGACCGGCGACGCCAGCCTCATCCGTTCGCCCTATGCCGACGCGCTCAAGTCGCTCAAGATGTGCTTCGCGGCCAACGAGTCCATGGAGACCGGCAAGGTCATCTATTTCGACAACTGATTTCGCGAAATAAAATCCTTTTTAGAGGGACATACTACCTCCATCAACACGCATGGAGGTAGTTTTTTATGTCCATTGGACTGATTCTGCTCATCATTGTGGGGCTGCTGGTGGCGTTCGGCGTGGCGCAGCGGGTGCTGGACAGGCTGCGTCTGACCGACCGGCAGGCGCTGCTCTTCGTCGGGCTGCTGTTTGTGGGCGGCCTGATCCCGGACATTCCCATCACGCCGCTGCTTTCAGTCAACATCGGCGGGGCGCTGGTGCCTCTGGGCCTGTGCGTCTACCTGCTCGTGAAGGCGGGCAGCGCGAAGGAGGTCGTGCGCGCGCTTCTGGCCAGCGTCATCACCGGCGTGGCCATTCACCTGGTCGGCGAGTGGATGCCCTCGGAGCCTGAACAGATCGTGATCGACCCCAACTACCTGTTCGGCCTGATCGGCGGCGCGGTGGCCTACCTGTTCGGCCGGTCGCGGCGGGGCGCGTTCGTCGCGGGCGTGCTGGGCAGCATGATCGCTGCCTTCTGGGATGCGATCGAGGTCTGGAATCAGGGCGTGCGGCAGGCGCTCTCGCTGGGCGGCGCGGGTTTGCTGGACACGATCGTCATTTCCGGCCTGGTGGCCGTGCTGCTGGCCGAGCTGGTGGGCGAGCTCGTCGAGCGCATGAGCCGCGGCGCGCGCCGGGACGAGGAACGCGTCTTCGAGGAGGGCGACTTTGTGAAGAGGGGTGAGCGCAAATGAAGAAGCTGCTGAGCGCGCTGGTGGCCGCGCTGGCCTGCCTGCTGCTGCTCGCGCCGCGCGCGGGGGCTATGAGCGAGGAGGAAATCGATTCCGAGGCGGTGTACGAGCTGTACGACCTGACCGGCAGGCGGCTGACCGCGCTGTCTCACCGGGTGTACGAGGGCGACGAGTACATCGCCGGAGACAACCGGCTCTACCGCGTGACCGAGGTGGACGACCAGTCCGCCTGCGCCTACGCCGCGCTGATCGGCGAGGAGCCCGCGCCGCTTTCCGATCACCCGGTCGAGGTTTTCTCCGCCCTGGCCAGGGAAACCAGGCAAACTGAAGGCAAAAAGCTCGTCGCCATGTATTCCACCCACTCCGACGAATCCTATATACAAGGCGACGGCGATTCGTCGCTGCTCAGAAACGCGGGCATCTACGACGTGGATCAGGCGCTCAAGCAGGCGCTCGAGGAGCGCGGGATTGAGGTGCTGCTCGACGAGCGCAGCAGCCTGCCCCACGACTCCGAGGCCTATTCGCGCTCCCGCCGCATTGCGACCGAGCTGCTCAAGAAGACCCCCGACGCGCTGCTCGACGTGCACAGGGACGGCATTCCGGACGAGGCCGAGTACGAAACCACCGTGGACGGCGAGGATACCAGCAAGGTGCGCCTGCTGGTCGGCCGCTCCAACCCCAACGCCTCGGCCAACCGCGAGTTCGCCAAGCAGCTCAAGGCAACGGCCGACGAGATGTATCCCGGTCTGGTCAAGGACATTTTTGTCGGAAAAGGCAGCTATAATCAGGAGTTGTATCCTCGCAGCATACTGCTCGAGTTCGGCACGCACACCATCGAGAAGGACAAGGCCGTCGGTGCGACCGCCTACATGGCCGAGGTGCTGGATAAGGTGCTCTATGGTTCCTCCGCTTCCGCCGCCGGAAACGACAAAAACGCCGCCCAGAACAAGGCGGGCGGCATGGGAATCCTCTGGCTGCTCGTCGCCGCCGCGCTCGCCGCGGGCGTCTATGCGCTGATTTCTACGGGTACACTGAAGCGCGCCTGGGCCAAGGTGGGCCGCGGCGTGAGCGAAACCACAGGCGGCCTGTTCGGTCGGAAGAGACGGTAAAGCCGTTCCGCGGCGGCTGCGCCGCCGCGG
>CAKUFB010000249.1 GCA_934647145.1 uncultured Clostridia bacterium | reverse complement strand
GACAAGGGACACGGAAGGATCGAGAAAAGGACGTATTATCTTTCCTCGGACTTGTCCGAAGATGAAGGAAAACCTGTGCCTATGACCTTGATTTCCTCTCTTCTGCCGTTGACTTAATACTTTTATAATTCGGCGTTGTGGCCGTGGCTCAGCCTGCCCCGGGGGCTTGATTTAGCATGGGGTTCGTGGTATGATATAGGCGAAAATACAGATAAGAAGAGGCAACAAGAGGCATATGAAGATTGTTGTGATCGGCGACGGCAAGGTAGGCTTTACGCTGTCGCAGGCGCTCTCGCGCGAGGGCCACGACCTGGTGGTGGTGGACACGCAGAAGGGCGCGCTGGCCGCGGCGGCGGACCGCCTGGACGTGATGGTCGTGGAGGGCAACGGCGCGAGCGCCGCCATTCAGAGAGAAGCGGGCGTGGATGAGAGCGATTTGATGATCGCCGCCACGAGCGCAGACGAAACCAACCTGCTTTGCTGCATGGTGGCGCGCAAGCTGGGCTGCAGGCACACCATTGCGCGCATTCGAAACCCCGAATACACCGAGGCGCAGTACCTGCTGCGCGAGGAGCTGGGGCTGAGCATGGCGGTCAATCCGGAAAAGGTGGCCGCGCGGGAGATTTTCGGTCTGCTGCAGTTTCCTTCCTTTATTCACCGCGACTCCTTCGCCAAGGGGCGGGCGGAAATCGTGGCCATACCGGTCGCGCCGGGCAGCCGGCTCGACGGCGTGGCGCTGACCGACCTGTACCGCACCCTGCGCGTCCGGGTGCTGGTCTGCGCGGTCGAGCGGGGCGACGAGGTGCTCATCCCGGACGGCCGGTTCGTGCTGCGCGGCGGGGATCACATTTTTGTCACCGCGCCTGCCTCCGACCTGCTGACCCTGGTCAAGGCCATGGAGCTCAGAACCACCCGTATCCGCGCGGTCATGATCGTGGGCGGCAGCCGCATCGCCATGTACCTGAGCCGCATGCTCTCCGATGTGGGCATTCAGGTGCGCCTGATCGAGAGCAAGAGCGAGCGGTGCGAGATGCTGGGCGCGACGCTGCCCCAGGTGCAGGTGATCCAGGGCGACGGCACCTCCTTCCAGACGCTTGAAAACGAGGGGCTGGAGGATATGGACGCGATGATCACGCTGACCGACATGGACGAGCAGAACCTGGTGGTGTCGATGTACGCGCAGCGCCTGGGCGTGCCCAAGGTGGTCACGAAGATCAACCGCGTGGAATACGGCGAGCTGATGCGCGACGCGGGCGCGGACTGCATCATCAGCCCGAGGCTTCTGGTGTGCAACGACATCCTGCGCTATGTGCGCGCCATGCACAACAGCCAGGGCGACCACATGATCGCGCTGCACCGGCTGGTTGACGGACGGGTCGAGGCGCTCGAGTTCCGCGCGTCCAGGGCCACCTGGTACCTGGGTACGCCGCTCAGAGACATCCCGATCCGGGAAAACATCCTGCTGGCGGTCATCAGTCACCGCGGCAAGGTGGTCATCCCCAGCGGCGACGACTGCTTCTTTGAGGGCGATTCGGTGGTGGTCGTGACCGGCGTCGACCGCTCCCTGGGCAGTCTCAACGACATCTTCAAGGCGCCCCCCGCACCGCTGACGGCAGGTGAGCGGCCATGAACTATCGGATGATCGTGCGCCTGCTGTGCTCCACGCTGCGCATCGTCGCCGTGCTGATGCTTCCCGCGCTGCTGGTCAGCCTGGGCTACGACGAAATGGGCGCCGCGCTGAGCTTCGGCGTAACCATCGGGCTGATGCTGCTGCTGAGCCTGGTTTCCTTCCTTTACAGGCCGTTCAAGACCACGCTGTACGCCCGGGAGGGCTTCGTGCTGGTGGCGGTGGCCTGGATCATTCTCTCGATGCTGGGCGCGCTGCCCTTCCTGATTTCAGGCGCGATTCCGAACTATGTCGACTGCCTGTTCGAGACGGTCTCCGGCTTCACCACGACCGGCGCGAGCATCCTGTCCGACGTCGAGTCGCTTCCCAGGGGTATCATCTACTGGCGCTCGTTCACCCACTGGCTGGGCGGCATGGGCGTGCTGGTGTTCATGCTGGCCATTTCCTCCTTTGCGGGCCGCTCGGGCGACGGCATGTTCATCATGCGCGCCGAATCGCCCGGCCCGCAGGTCAGCAAGCTGGTGCCGCGCACCGCGCAGACCGCGCGCATACTCTACGGCCTGTACATCGCGCTGACCTGCATACAGGTCGTGTTCCTGCTGGCGGGCGGCATGCCGCTGTTCGACGCGGTGACGACCGCCTTCGGCACGGCGGGCACGGGCGGCTTCGGCATCAGGAACGACAGCATGATGTCCTACAGCCCGTACCTGCAGAACGTCGTGACCGTATTCATGCTGCTCTTCGGCGTGAACTTCGGCATCTACTACTTGCTGATCCGGCGCTCCTTCCGCGAGGCGCTGCGCGAGGAGGAGCTGCGCATGTACCTGATCATGATCCTCGCGGCCACCGGCGTCATCACCGCCGCCACCCTTCGGTTCTATACCGGCGGACACGCCCTCGCCGACGCGCTGCGCCACGCCGCCTTCCAGGTGGTCTCCATCACCACTACGACCGGCTTCTGCTCGATCGACTATGAATCCTGGCCGCAGATCTGCCACACGGTGCTGCTGACGCTGATGATCGTGGGCGCGTGCGCGGGCTCGACCGGCGGCGGCGCCAAGTGCTCCCGCGTGATCATCCTGCTGCGCAGCCTGAAGGTAGAGATTCAGAAGCTGCTGCACCCCGGCATGGTGCGCCCGGTCACGCTGAACAAAAAGACCGTGCCCGAGGAAACGGTGCGCGGCGTGTACGCCTTTTACGGCATGTACGCCCTGATCGCCGTCGGCTCGCTGCTGCTGGTCTCGCTGGACGGCTTCGACCTTGAGACCAACCTCTCGGCCATGCTCTCCTGCCTCAACAACATCGGCCCCGGCTTCCGGCTCGTCGGCCCCACCGGCAACTTCGGCTCCTTCTCGCCCCTGGTCAAGCTCGTGCTGACCCTTGACATGCTCATCGGCCGTCTGGAGATTTTCCCCATCGTGCTGCTGTGCCTGCCGCAGGTCTGGCGGCGCGACCACACCCTCCGGCGGGCGCTGTAAGGAGACGAGGTTGACGAGGGGAACGTTGGGAAGGCCGCCTTTCTGAGAAAGGCGCCTCCCCAAACCCCTCCCGGAAAGCACTATGATCCGCATATCGGAAGGAAAAGAACAAGTGTGTTTCCCCGAATGGAGCGCGGGCTTCGGAAAGGTTCCCGCTTCCACAGATTCTCCCGCTTCCCCGCGGCATAGGCTGTAGCGGGAGGTGAGAGAATGAACTTTTCCGAGCTCAAGAGCAAGGACGTGATCAACATCGTGGACGGAAAGCGCCTGGGCAAGCCGATTGACGTAATATTTAACGATTGCGCGTGCATCGAGGCACTGGTCGTACCCGGTCAAAAGAGCCTTTTAAACCTAATAAAAGGCGTCAAAGAGGGCGCCGTACTGCCCTGGGAGCGCGTAAAACAGATCGGAGACGATGTGATTTTGGTGGAATTGAATACAGATTCCTGCCGAGGGTGACCATTTGCACAAATTTAATGTTAAGGGCTTGACAGATCAAGGTTTTAATATTACAATTACGTAGAGGTTCGGTGTAGGAGGCTTCGCACATGAAGTGCATCTACTGTGGCTGCAGCGAGAGCCGCGTCATTGACTCGCGCCCCTCGGAGGACGGCGAAGCGATTCGCCGCCGGCGGGAGTGCGAAGGATGCGGCCGGCGCTTTACTACCTACGAAAAAGTGGATCCCCTCCCTCTGATGGTGGTCAAGAAGGACCAGCGGCGGGAGGCGTTCGACAGCGCCAAGATCAAGCTGGGCGTGGCGAAGGCCTGCGAGAAGCGGCCGGTGCCCATGTCCGAGATCGACGATCTGGTGCGCGAGGTGGAAAGGCAGGCCTACAGCAGCTTTGACCAGGAGATCACCAGCACGCAGCTGGGCGAGATGGTCATGGAGCGCCTTGCGCGGCTGGACGAAGTGGCCTATGTCAGGTTCGCTTCGGTATACCGGCAGTTTCGGGACATCGAAACCTTCATGGACGAGCTCACAAGGCTCCTGTCCAGCCGCTGAATCGGCCGCGCCGGAGCTCCCGGACGGCCCGCGAACCGCTCTACTATGAAAGAGGAGGAATTCACAATGGCAAATGAACTGATCCTGTGCGTTGATGACGAGGCTCATATCCTTGAGCTGCTTAC
>CAKUFB010000248.1 GCA_934647145.1 uncultured Clostridia bacterium | reverse complement strand
CGCCCGAAAAATCTTCGATTTTTAGCGGAGACTGGAGAGGGTGGCAGTGGCGGGGGAGCCTGCTTCCCCGTCCACCAGCTTGTCAAAACCTTTTTTGACAAGCTGGCCTCCCCTGAAAGGGGAAGTGCCTGCAATGCAGGCGGTGGAGTTCCGCCCGCGCAGAATTCAGGAGCTCCAATCTATGGTTCCTGAATTCGCCGCCTGAACCGGCTGTCGGCCCTGCCGACTCCCACGTTTCATTCGGGGAACTGCATTTCTCCTTCTTCCCCCATTTCGTGGATCATAGTGCTTTTCGTGAGGGGTTTGGGGAGAGGCTTTTCTCAGAAAAGCCGTCTCCCCAACGTTCCCCTTCAGACGCTGCCCGCGGAAGCTCTTATGGGACGCCGCGATTGTTTTTTCTGCCACGAAGAATCCTGAGGCTCTGATTTGTGGCCGAAGGATTCGTGCGGCCTCGGCGGCAGCAAGTGGCTGTCGGCACTGCCGACCCCAAGGAGGTGTGATATGCGCAGAATCAGACTGAACCTGGAATATGACGGCACGGCCTACGCGGGCTGGCAGCGTCAGGAGAACGCGCTGGCGGTGCAGGAGGTGCTGGAGAAGGCGCTGCATCGGCTGACGAAGGAGGAGATCCGCGTCACGGGCGCGAGCCGGACGGACGCGGGCGTACACGCGCTGTGCCAGGTGTGCGCCTTTGACACGGCGAGCCGGATTCCCGCCGAGAAGTTCAGCTACGCGCTCAACACGCTGCTGCCCGACGATATCCGCGTGCGCGAGTCGCTGGAGGCGGACAGCGATTTTCACCCGCGCTTTCAGGCGCACGGCAAGATCTACCGCTACCAGATCTACAACTCCCCCCACGCCAGCGCGCTGCTGCGCCGCACCCACGCCCACTTCATGTACCCGCTGGACGAGGAACTGATGAACCGCGAGGCGCAATCCATCGTGGGCGCGCACGACTTCGCGCCCTTTGCGGCCAGCGGCTCGGTGGTCAGGGACACGGTGCGCACGATGTACCGCGTGTGCGTCTTCCGGCACGAGCAGGAGGTCACGCTGCTGGTACACGGCGGCGGCTTCCTGTACAACATGGTGCGCATACTGGCCGGCACGCTGATGCAGGTGGGCTGCGGCAAGCTGCCCGAGGGCGCCATCGCGCGCGCCCTTGAAAGCGGCAGCCGCCTCGACCTGGGCGTGACCGCCCCCGCCCACGGCCTCACCCTCCTGCGCGTGTTCTACCCCGGCGAAGAAGCAGAGGCTCACGAGCTTTTTCTCCGCGAAGGGGAACGGTAGGAACGTTCGAGAGGCCGCCTTTTTGAAAAAGGCGCCTCTCGAGCTCTCCCGGAAAACACTCGCTGCCGCGCATTCTATTGACGAATTCAGGAACCATAAATTAGAGTTCCTGAATTCTGCGCCGGGCAGTGCCCGGTTCCGGCTGCTGCCGGTCGGCAGGGCCGACAGCCGGTTGCTGCCGGCAGGCTGAGCCTGCACCCACTTGCTGCCGGTCGGCAGGGCCGACAGCCACCTGCTGCCGCGCATTCTATTGACGAATTCAGGAACCATAGATTCAAGTTCCTGAATTCTGCGTAGGTGAAGCCCCGCCGCCCGCGCCGCGATCAAGGCTCACCTGAAAGGGGAGCTGTCTCCGAAGGAGACTGAGGGGTTGGCAGGCTGAGTGCTGCGCTTGAACCCCCGCCGCCCCATAAGAAATACAGGAAACCCCGCCGCCTGAGAGCCTCTGAAAAAGCGCATACTATACTCTGCGTGGGCGGTCAAACAAAACAGATCATCACAGCATCAATCACGAGGTAACCAATCAGAATGATCATGAATCAGATTGCAGAATTATTGAAAAAGGAAAACAAGGCGCTCAGCCTGATCGACATCGTGGACAAGAGCGGCCTTGAGCCCGAGGAGGTCATGCGCCAGCTTCAGCAGGCGCAGGCCGAGGGGCTGGTTTTCCTGTCCAAAAAGAAGAACAAGTACGCGTGGAGCGAGGTGCTCGACCTGGCGCTCTCACGCGTTTTCATGCTCCGAAGCGGCGTACCCATCGCCAGGCCGCTAAGCGGCGCGCCCGAAATGCGCATCAACCGCGCGGGCGACATGCGCGCGATGCACGGCGACCTGGTGCTGGTGTACCCCGACCCCAAGGTTCGGCCGGGCGAAACGCCCAAGTGCTACCTGGCCGCGATCATCGAGCGGGCGCACGACCGCTTCGTGGGCGTATTGGCCGAGGAGGAGGTGCGCGAGCAGCCGCCCGCCCGCTTCGTCCGACGGGGGCATAAGCGCAGGCGCGTCCTGCCCAAGCCGGTCTTTCACACCGTGCTGACCGCGCGCCCCTACGACGTACACATGGTCTGCAGGATCGACGTCGTGGACAGCCTGCCGGGCGCGAAGCCGGGCGACGCGGTTGAGCTGGAAATCGTCGATTACCCCCGCCACGGCGTGCCGCTCAAGGCGCGGGTCATCCGCGTGCTGGGCAACGGAGGCAGCGCCCAGGTTCAGCTGCGCGCCCTGCTCGAGGGACACGGCATCCGCGAGGACTTTCCCGAGGACGCGCTGGCCGAGGCCGGGTCGCTGCCCGATTCGGTGCGCGAGGAGGATCTTGCAGGCCGCTTCGACGCGCGCGGCCTTTCCGCCTTCACCATCGACGGTGAGGACGCGAAGGACTTCGACGACGCGGTGTCGCTCGAAAGGACTGAAGACGGCGCGTGGGAGCTGGGCGTACACATCGCGGACGTGTCCTACTATGTAAGGCGCGGCGGCGCGATCGACCGCGAGGCGCTCGCGCGGGGCACGTCGGTGTACCTGCCCGGACTGACCGTGCCCATGCTGCCCGAGGCGCTGTGCAACGGGCTGTGCTCCCTGCGCCCGGATGTGGACAGGCTGACGCTGTCGGTCTTCCTGCGCATTCAGGACGGCCAGGTGGTCTCCCACCGCCTGACCCCCGCCGTCATACACTCCCGCGCCCGCCTGACCTATACCCAGGTCAATCGCCTCTTCGCCGGGCAGGAGAACCAGGTGCCCGAGGCGCTGCGCCAGACGCTCCTCGACATGCTGTCGCTGTCCAAAGCGCTGCGCCATGCGCGCGAGGAGCGCGGCGCGATCGACTTCGAGCTGAGCGAGCCGCAGTTCGTGCTGGACGCGTCCGGCGAACCGATCGACGTGCGTCCCCGCCAGCGGGGCGATGCCGAGCGGCTGATCGAGGACTTCATGCTCGCCGCCAATGAACAGGTGGCGCGCATCGCCCGCGAGAACCAGCTTCCCTTCCTCTATCGCGTGCATGAGGATCCCGACCCGGACAGGCTGCACACGCTCGAGGTTTTCCTCGCCAACCTGGGTCACCCGACCTATCTGGGCGGCAAGGTACCCCCCGCCGCGCTGCGCAAGCTGCTGCTGGATACCGCCGGCCTGCCTGAAAGCGAAATCATTCGCCACGTCATGCTGCGCTCGCTCAAAAAGGCCTGCTACAGCGAGTCGCCTCAGGGGCACTACGGCCTGGCCGCCCCCGACTACTGCCATTTTACCTCTCCCATCCGCCGCTATCCTGACCTGACCGTGCACCGCATGCTCCGGCGGATGCTCGCGGGCGACCCGTCCCTCGCCGCGCAGAAAAAGAACATGCGCGAGCTGGCCATGCAGTGCTCTCATACCGAGCAGGAAGCCGTCGCCGTTGAGCGCGACGCGGACGACCTGATGCGCGCCCGGTTTATGCAGGGCCGCGAGGGGCAGGTCTTCGAGGGCGTGGTCAGCAGCGTCACCGACTGGGGCTACTACGTCGCCCTGCCCAACACCGTCGAGGGTCTGGTGCACGTGCGCGAGCTGCCCGGCTATTACCAGTTCAATAAGGAGCGCCAGGCGCTGATCCGCGAGGACGGCCGCCACGTCGTCCGCCTGGGCGACCCGGTCAAAGTGCGCCTGCTCAGCGTCGACGCAATGGCCGGCGAAATCAACTTCACCCCGGCGTAAATCAAATAGCTTGAGCCCATTTCGCTTTTTCCCGCGAAATGGGCTCGAATTGTCTTTGCCTCGCGTTCCTATCTGTCAGTGAGCTTCTCCCGAATGTCTCGCCGCGAGGCGAACGCCCCCTGCAAGCATTCCTTCCCGCCATGAATGGTACCCACAGCGCCCGACCCCTCAGTCGCCTGTCGGTGACAGCTCCCCTTTCAGGGGAACCCAGCTTGTCAAAAAAGGTTTTGACAAGCTGGTGGACGGGGAAGCAAGCTCCCCCGCCACTGCCACCCTCACCAGT
>CAKUFB010000247.1 GCA_934647145.1 uncultured Clostridia bacterium | reverse complement strand
CCGGCTCCACTTGCTGCCGCCGGGTCGCTCGTCATGTGGTTCGTTTGCGAAAACAAACAGGGGTGCCGGGCTTTTGCTCCTCCCCAGACCCCACCCGGAAAACACTCTGATCCGCGCAGCGTATGCGCTGTAAGAACCGCTTCTCCCCGAATCCGGCGCGGTTCCGGCGGCGTTGAAAGTCACTTTTCACTCGAATCCAGAGCATCCCCGAAACGTCAAAAGAGGCGCTCAAAGCGTCTCTTTTCTCTATGTACCCTCAAAACGCGCACTTGAGCGCCACCCCCAGCGCCACCAGCGCCAGCCCCAGCAGGCTCAGCCAGAACCTCAGCGGCAGGAAAATAATCAGGATCAGTCCCCCCGCGACGATCAGTATCACGCCCAGTATCCTTAGCGGCGCGCAGGGCGAGCACAGCTTAAGACAGGTCTCCTTTCTGCTCATTCACACGGCACCTCCCTTGCTCCACTGTATTCGGCGACGCGCGCGCAGGTGCAAAACGAAGACCCCCCGGTCAATCCGGAGGGTCTTCTGGCGCGCCCGACACGATTCGAACGTGCGATCTAACGAGTCGGAGTCGTTCACTCTATCCACTGAGCTACGGGCGCAGGCACTCCTATAGTATACCGCAGCGCGGGCGAAAATGCAAGCAGAATCCTCCCGTTTTGCGAAAATATTTACTTTTTTTCCCGCCTTACATCAGGCGCTGGCCGTTAATGCGCAGCAGGAAGTGCAGACCCAGCTTTTCAGCCGCCTTCCTGCACAGAATCATGCGCGCCAGGAAGATTTCAAAGTAATCGGTGACCGAGCAGATGGTGGTGTCGATGTGCAGGCTCAGCTCGACCTCCTTCTTTTCGGGGTTGATGAGCACGCGCGAGTAGCTGACGGCCGAGTTCACCCGGTCGTGGATGTCCCAGGTCGCCGGGTCGGTATTGCGCACGCGGGTGCGGCGCACGTCGGTCTTGTCGGCCAGGATCAGCGCGGCGGCCACCGGGTTGACCGGGAAAGCGGTGCTCTCGTCGTGATTGCCGATGGCGGTCACGATGGTGGCGATTTCGTCCGGCTCCGCGCCCATCTGCTCGAGCAGGCGGAAGGCCATCAGCGCGCCCGACTGCGCGTGGTCGATGCGGTTGACCACGTTGCCGATGTCGTGCAGATAGCCGGCGATGCGCGTCAGCTCCACCTCGCGCGAGTCGTATCCCAGCGTTTCCAGGATGTGCGCGGCGGTCTCGGCCACCTTGGTCACGTGCGCGAAGCTGTGCTCCGTGTATCCAAGCGCGATCAGCGACTCGTCCGCCTTGCGGATGTAGGCGTTGACCGCGGGGTTTTCCTTAATCTGGTCATAGGTGATCTTCATATCTGTGTGTGTCGTTCTCTCCTTTTTTCAGTGGATTTGGCTGAGGAAGCATCCCTCCTCCAGCGCTTTCATCATAGCATGCCACGGTAAAGTCAGCTTCAGTCAATTCTCAAATGCATGTAATCTTTTCGCCTCGTTGACAAACGGCCGTCGCGAGGGTATAATCTTCTTCAGGAAACGCGCGCAAGGCGCAAAGGAGAGTGCCCATGAAGTACCTTATCTCCCCCAATCCCGGCTGCCGCGATGCCGTTCAGTTTGCCGGCCGGCTGCTTTCCGCGCTGATGGAGGCCGGTCAGCAGACGCTTTTGCCTCCCGAGGCGGCGGACGCGCTGGGCAGGCCTGAGCAGGCGCTGCGCTGGCAGGGCGAGGCGGTCGAGCGCATCCTCGTGCTGGGCGGCGACGGAACCATCCTGCGCCAGTTTCACCGGATGAAGGAATACGGCGCGCAGCTGTGGGGAATTAACTTCGGCCACCTGGGGTATCTGACCGACTGCGAGCCGGATCAGGCGCTCTGTCTGCTCCCCCGCATCCTCAGGGGCGACTACGGCGTCGAGCATCGCACGCTGCTTGAGGGCGAGCTGGTACGGGACGGCCAGGTCGAGGCCTGCTTCAGGGGACTCAACGAGGCCTGCATCTACCGCGGCGCGATGAACCACGCCATGCCCATCGACGTGATTCTGGGCGGCGTCCTGCTGCGCAGCATCGTCTCCGACGGGCTGGTGCTGAGCACGGCGACCGGCTCCACCGCCTATAACCACTCGGCGGGCGGGCCGCTGCTGACGCCTGAGGCCGAGGGTCTGGTCATTACGCCCATCTGCGCGCGCTGGGCCGAGAACACGCCCATCGTCACCGCCGCGAAGGACTGCGTCGAGGCGGTCGTACACATGCCGCGGCACAGCGAGGACGAGACCGAGCGCCCGCTGCTGGTCGTGGACGGCTGCGAAAGCTATCCCTTGCGGGAGGGCGACCGCATCCTCGTGCGCGGCGCGCGGGAAAAGCTGCAGATGATCCGCACCTCGCACGGCAGCTTCTGCGAGCGCCTCAGCCGCAAGCTGGCCTCGACCACCGGCTGAGCCGGCAAATGTACTTCCCCTCACTCGAAGCGAGTTTTCATTGTACAGAAAGACCGTCCGCTGTCATTCCATGCGGACGGCCTTATTTTTAATTGAACGCGCGTCTGCCCGCAGCGGACATGCCGTTCCTGCGGAAAGCCTTCCCTCACAACAGCGAGCGCGCCGCCAGGTACACGGCCGGAATCAGTATGGCCGGCAGCATGTTGCCCACGCGAATGCGCACCTTGGAAAAGCCCAGCATGTTGAACCCCAGTCCAATGATCAGCAGGCTTCCCGTCGCCGAGACCTCGGCAATCGCCTCCGCGGGCAGGAAATTGCCCAGCAGCAGCGCCAGCAGCGCAATCCCGCCCTGATAGGCGAGCAGCGGCAGCGCGCTCAGCGCCACGCCCATGCCCATCGACGAGGACAGGATCAGCGCGGACACGCCGTCCAGCACCGCCTTGGCCAGCAGGGTGTCCGGCTTGTTCTGCAGGCCCGCCTCGATCGAGCCCACCACCGCCATCGAGCCCACGCAGTACAAAAGCGTCGCGCTGATAAACCCCTGCGAAAAGCCGTCGTCGTCCTTGGCCAGTCGCCTCTGCACCCACGCACCCAGGCTGTCCAGGCGCGCCTCCAGCCGCAGCGCCTCGCCGATCAGCGAGCCGACCACCGCGGAAATGATCATCAGCATCATGTTTTCCGTCTGGATCGCGCCCTGTATGCCGATCGTCAGCACGCACAGCGCCAGCGCATAGCCGATCGTGTCCTTATACTTCTCCGGAATGCCTCCGCGCAGGCGCGAGCCCACCAGTGCGCCCAGTATGATCGTCGCCGCGTTCACCCAAAGTCCCAGCATATGATACGTCCTCTCTTTCCCGATTGCAGGAAATGATGCCCGTCCGCGCACAGTGAAACAGGTACTGCTGCACCAGGCCCGCCTGAGGCCCGAACAGGCGCAGCGCCTCCGCGCGAACGTCCTTTTTGTCAATTCCAAGCCAGTCGCGCATCGCCCGGCGCACCCATACGTCCACCGGAAAGGCGCTCCGGTCGCCCAGTGAAAACAGCTGCACGCAGCAGGCCACCTTGTCCCCCACGCCCGGCAGTGTCACAAGCGCCCGATGCGCCGTCTCATAGTCGCACCGGGTAAGGCCGTCCAGGTCAAAGCCGTCCGCCACGCGTCGCGCCGTCTCGACCAGATAGGGCGCGCGGTAGCCAAAGCCCAGGCTGCGCAGGCACGCCTCACCCGCTGAAGCCAGCTGCTCAGGCGTTGGAAACAGCCCGCCGCCCACCTGCTCGATCAGCGCGCGGTTCAGTTTTCGAATGCGCGCCACGTTGTTGTTGGCCGAGGTGATGAAGCCGACCAGCGTCTCCCACGGCGGCTGGTTGAGCAGGCGCAGTCCGGGCAGCGCGCGAATCGCCTTCTGCGCGATTTCGCAGCCTTCGCAGGCGGTCAGCAGTTCCTCCGGGCTAAAGTCCATGTCAAAGTAGCGCGCAAAGAAGGCCGCGTCTTCCGGACGCGCATCCGGCAGGTCAAAGCCGCCCGCGCGGGGAACCAGGCGCACCTGCCGCCCGGCCACCGGCGCAAAGAACTCGCCCTCTCGCTCTTCCCACACAAACGATTGCGCGCTGTCGATCAGTACCAGTCGCGCGTCGAAGCAGATTTCGTGTACACGCAGGATACCGTCCCGCCACTCGATCTCACCCATCGTCTGCCTCCTTCGTACCATTCGCTCCGCAGCAAGCCTTCCTTTATTGGGGGACTGTAAGCAGTTTTTCCGGGCGGCTTCGACGCCCGGCTCTCCGGGGGAGGATTCCTCCCCCGCCCCCCTCCCGCGCGCTTCGCGTCGCTCGCGCGCACCGCGGTTTTCGCTC
>CAKUFB010000246.1 GCA_934647145.1 uncultured Clostridia bacterium | reverse complement strand
GGGAGACGGGGCAGTTCCAACTGAACCACGAGATTAGCAGCGTACAACTGCCTTAGGCACAATGTGGGTGAAGCGCCGAAAGGCGCTTTCGTAGTGCAGGCGGGGTGGCGGCGCAGTGTAGCGCTTCTGGCGCGGCGTTCGTCGCTCTTGTGGGGCGGCAGCTCCGAGTCTTCCGATCACGAAAAATCTGGCGGCTCTAATCTATGGCCGACAGATTCGTGTGGCCGGCGCTAGCACCGCCTGCAGGCCGCCCAACGTTACTTAAGCGGCTTGTGGAGATAGTTCGCGATGCCCTGCACCATGCCGTCGACGAGCTTCTGCTGATAGTCGGGGTCGTTGAGCAGTTCGTCCTCCTCGGGATTGGACATGAAGCCCATTTCGACCATGACGCAGGGGACATTGCACCAGTTCTGGCCGGTGTAGTTGTCGTTGAGTATGATGCCGCGGTCCTTCGCGCCGGTCGCGTCGAGCATGGGCTGCAGGAGCGCCTGGGCCAGGGCGGCGCTTTCCTCCGCGCCCTCGCCGGTGGCTTTGGCGTAGAGGGTCAGGCCCTGCACGTCGTGGTTTTCGGAGCCGTTGCAGTGCAGGCGCAGGCACAGCTGCACCCCGGCCTCGTTCATCATCTGCGCGCGCTGGATGTTGGAGATGTCCACGTCATGGGTCTCGCGGGTCATGACCACCTTTGCGCCCAGCTTCTCGAGCGCGTCCCGCAGCTGCAGGCCGATTTCAAGGTTTGTGACGTATTCGTCGATGTGGGTGCTTACGCCGGAGGTGCCGCTGGAAACCTTGGCCTTGGTCTGGGTGCTGCCGGGGGAAACCGGCTCCTGCTCGCTGTTGCCGTGCGCCTGGTGGCCGGGGTCAAGGCCGATCAGGCAGCCGGAGAGCGGCAGCGCCGCCTGCTCGTTTGCGAAGTGCGCCCGGACGCGGTCGGCGTGCCGGAGGGTGCCGGTCGCCTTTTCAGCGGGGGGCAGGGTAGCTCGGGGCGCGAGCGCGGGATTGGCCGGAGCCGCGCCCTCAGCCAGGGCGGGACAGGCGGCGAGCAGCAGACAGAGCATGATCAGCACGAGTTTTTTCATAGCGAGTTCCTTTCCGGTCAGCGCTTTTCTCCAAAGCGCCGGGCCTGTGCGTGGAGCCTGCGCAGCACGTCCGGCAGGGTGAGCGGGTCAAACAGCACGATGGAGCCGTAGGGCGCGCCCAGCAGCTGCTCGATTGCGTATCGGCAGACGGTCAGCCTGTCCGCAAGGCGCGCGATATTGACCTCGCCCTGCAGCCCGTCGGCCAGCCGCGCGGCGATTTCATCGTTTATATTGGCGTAAATCGCCAGCAAAAGTTCCCCGATTTCCTCCGGATAGCGGGTGTAAAACAGCCCCTGCCGCGCGCCCTGGGCGATGATCTCGCCGAGCAGCGGCCGTGCGTTGTCCATCAGCGCCCGCTTGACGCACTCGCGGATCTGCAGGCTGCCCTGCGCGTAGCCCACCCGCAGGATCAGCCCGGCGAAGTCCATGTTGTCCTCCCGCCAGGGCAGGCCGCGCGCAAACAGCAGGTTCAGCCGTTCGACCGCGTCCCCCTCGCAGGCGGTCACCGCGCGCGTCAGCTCGTCGCGCTCAGTCAGCGTGCGCTGGGCGGTCAGCGCCTCGAGCAGCGCCAGCTTCGAGTCAAAATAGTGGTAAAACCCGCCCTTGGAGCACTTCAGCTCGTCCAGTATGTCCTGTATCGAGGTGTTTTCATAGCCCTTCTGCTCGAAGAGCCTCTGCGCGCAGGCCAGTATATGGTTTTTTCGTTCGTCGCCCTTTTTCATGCTTTTTCTCCTTTATAATGACAGGCCGTGGTATGCCTCTATTATATGAAAACCGACCACGGTTTGTCAAGATAAACACCCGGGGGAAGACTGGGACGGCCGACCCATCCGGTGTACTCATGCCCCTGTTCCGCGCATAGGATAGCAATGCGCGAAAGCGAGGGAGGGTATGGCGATGAGCGAGTGGAAGGGACTGCCGCAGAGCGTGCGGGCGCGCACGGGCGAGCTGCCGGAGGGCGTGACGGAGGTGCGGCTGCGCGCGGGGCAGCGGGTTGAGGTCTGCGCGGCGGGTCTGAGCCGGCTGGCGGGCGCGCCGATGAGCCTTCAGGAGGTGCGCGCGGCGGTGGACGAGATGGCCGGACATTCGCTTTACGCCTGGGAAGAGGAGCTCAAGGAAGGGTTTTTTACCATGCAGGACGGCTGCCGCGTGGGCGTCGGCGGGCGGTTCTCGGTCAGGGATGGGCAGATCGCCGGCCTGACGCAGATTTCCTCGGCGGTGGTGCGCCTGGCGCGGGCGGTGAAGGGATGCGCGCAGCCGCTGCTCGAGCGCCTGTGTCCGGGCGGCAGAGTGCTCAGCGCGCTGATCCTGTCTCCGCCGGGGCTGGGCAAGACCACGCTGCTGCGCGATTTGGCGAGGAGTCTGTCGGCGGGCGAGAACGGCTGGCCCGCCTGCCGGGTGGGTCTGGCTGACGAGCGCTGCGAGCTGGCGGCCTGCCGGGGCGGCGTGCCGACGCTGGACGTGGGCCCGCGCACAGACGTGTACGAGGCCTGCCCCAAGCGCCTGGCCATCCCGCGCATGGTGCGGGCGCTGGGCTGCGACGTGATCGTGACCGACGAGCTGGGACAGGCTCAGGACGCACAGTGCGTGCTGGACGCGCTCAGGTGCGGGGTACGGGTGGTGGCCTCGGCGCACGCCCGCACGCTGGAGGAGGCCATGCGGCGGCCCGTGCTGCGCGAGCTGCTCGCGGCCGGGGCGTTTGAGGCGGTGGTCGAGCTGGGCGGCAGACCCGGGCAAATTCGCCGGGTGGCGCGGCTATGAGTCTGCGGCTGATTTCGGCGCTGCTGCTGATTGCGCTGGGGGCGGTTTCGGGCAGGCTGCTGGGCGAGCGCGCCAGGCGAAGGGCGCAGGCGCTGGACGAACTGGCCTGCGACATGGAGCGCCTGAAGGTCGCCATGCTGGAGGAACGCCTGCCGCTGGACGAGGCGCTTGAGCGCTGCAAAAGTCCGCTTTTGCGCGGCCAGGAGGGGGACGACTGCCTCACCGAGCAGGACGGCGCGCTGCTGCGGGAGTTTCGCGGTCTGCTGGGACAGGGAACCGCCGCCGAGCAGGCGCTGCTGCTTCCGCGCACGCAGGAACGCCTTCGCGAGGCGCGCGATCAGGCAAAGGCGCGCTACCTCAGCCTGGGCAGGCTCTATCCCTCTCTCGGCGCGCTGGCCGCCCTCGCGCTGGCACTGGCGTTCATCTAGGGGGGAAACGCTGGGGAGACGGCTTTTCTGAGAAAAGCCTCTCCCCAGACCCCTCACGAAAAGCACTTTGATCCACGAAAAGGATTAGCGGGGAGTCATGTGGTTCCCCGAATGGGGCGTGGGTTGGCAGGCTCAGAGCGCAGGCGAAAACTTCCGGAGAATTCCGGGAATTCGCAGACTTCGGCCGCTTTTCCCTGTAGGGTTGAATGCATTGAAATTCCTGCCATATTGCTTGGCTTACGCGGCAGCAGGTGCGTGCAGGCTCAGCCTGCCGAGAATTTGGAGGTAAACGCATGTCTGTATCACTGGTGTTTCGGATTGCCGCGATCGGCATACTGGTTTCGGTGCTCTCGCAGGTGCTCACCCGCGCCGGGCGGGAGGACATCGCCACCCTGACCACGCTGGCCGGGCTGGTGGTGGTGCTGCTGATGGTGGTGAACCTGATCGGGGAGTTTTTCACCTCGGTGCAGGCCATTTTCAACCTGTACTGAGCATGGAAGCGGTGCGAATTGCCGCGCTGTGCGTGGCGGGGGCGCTGCTGTGCGCGACGCTCCGGGCGCAGAAGCCCGAGATGGCCATGGTATGCGCGCTGGCGACCGGCCTGGCGGCGCTGATGGGCTGTGTGGACGGCCTGAGCGGCGCGGTGCAGGCGGTCAGAACGCTCAGCTCGCGCAGCGGACTGCCCGACAGCTCGACGCAGGTATTGATCCGGGCGACCGGCGTGGCGCTGATTACCGACTTCGCCGCACAGCTGTGCCGGGACGCGGGCGAGGGCGCGCTGGCCGGCCGGGTGGAGCTGGCCGGGCGGGTGACGCTGCTCACCCTGGCCGCGCCCCTGCTGATCGGTCTGACCACCCAGCTCACGAACCTTCTGCCGGCAGGCTGAGCCGGGCAGTGCCCGGTTCCACTTGCTGCCGCGGGGGCCACACGAATCTGTCGGCCATAGATTAGAGCCTCCAGATTCTTCGCGGTCGGAAGACTCGGGGGCAGACTGCCCCACAAGGGCTGCGAACCCCTCAGTCGCTTTCAGCGACAGCTCCCCTTTCATGGGAGCCACATTGAGCCTCTCC
>CAKUFB010000245.1 GCA_934647145.1 uncultured Clostridia bacterium | reverse complement strand
AGTCTCCGCTAAAAATCGAAGATTTTTCGGGCGCGGAGCCTGCAAGGAAACGATTTTTGCTCTGGAAAATGAGATTTACAAAAAACGTCCCGTGCCCACGCTGTGTATTTGCACCGCCCGAATCGGCAACGCCGACAAGAGTTTTCCGGAGAATTCCGGAAAACCGGAGAAATCAGCCGCTTCAATATTATGGCGGCTGATTTCGTGTTCTATCCGGCGGCAGCAGGTGGCAGTCGGCCCTGCCGACCGGCAGCAGGTGGAGATAGGCACTGCCCGGTCGAGAGGGTTGCGACCCTCTCGAGCTCTCCGGTTTTTTTCGACAGTCTGACGTGCGCCGCTATTCCTTCGTATGCCCCGAAAACTCGGCGCTCAGCGGGCCGGGCAGGCCGTTTTTGTCCACGGCGCGCACGCGGTAGAAGTAGCGCGTATTTCGCTTCAGGCCGTCGTCTACGAAACGCCCGACGCAGTATTTTTCCTGCTTCACGCGCGCGACGAGCGTCTCCTGCGTGCAGGCAAAGCCGCTTTCCTCGCCGCGGAACACCTCGTAGCAGGCCAGATCCTTCTCCGCGCACCGCCCCCACAGCAGGTACATCCGCCCGGGCAGCTCGCCGCGCGCCGCCCGGGGCGCATCGATCAGCCCGGTGTAGGCCGCGCCGATTTCAGTGCGCGCCGCGCCCAGGCCGCGCGTCTCAGGCTCACTGCGCGCGTTCAGGCGCACCTGTCCGCCGCCCAGCCGCAGCGTGCGGAAGGCGGCCGCGTCGCCCGATACAGACTGCATCGGCCGCTCATCCACGGTGTTTCGCTCGACCGTGAGCGCGGAAAGCGGCCCCTGCGCGTTCAGCGAATCGTCCTGCGCGCCGTAGAGGCGGGCGATCAGGCCGTTTCCGTCCTCGGCCCGCTTGAGGGTCACCAGCCGCGCGCCGCTTGAAAGGAAGCTCATGCGCGGGGGCAGACTGCCTGCCTGCGCGCCGATCCGGGTCAGCAGCGGCGGGTGTGCGAAGCGCTCGGCCATTTCAGGCAGGCCCGCCTGCGCGTAGTCGCCCGCAAACGAGGTGATGGCGTACCGGAAGCGGAAGTTCATCGCGCTGCCGCCCCAGGTGTGCATCTGCAGCCAGTCGTTGGCCAGGTAGCAGAAGACCTGCGCGCCCTCGCCGGGATGGCCGAAGTCGGTCTTGTCGGGGTGGATGTGGTCGAACTCGACCAGCTCGCTGTCCAGCTGCATCAGGCCGACGCCCGCCTGGCCGTTCTGCGCGCAGCACCACTCGTTGGCCGCCATGTACACGTCGGTGCCGTGCCCGGTCAGGTCGCGTCCGTACTCGGCGACGCACCCGCCCAGATGACACAGCCTGCGCGCGCCCGGCACATCAAACGGGAAGGCGTAGTAGGCGTAGCGGCTGTAGCGGCAGTCGTTGAACAGGCCGCGCACGTGCTCGAGGCGGTTGTCCAGCTCGATGCGCTTCTCGTGGGCGGGCAGCGTGACCTGCTGGCAGATCGCCGCGCCGGAGCAGGCCTCCTCCATGCGGGCGGTCACGCGGATACTGAATTCGTCTTTTTCGACGGTGAAGCGCGCCCTGCCCGGGGTGTGGAAGGTCTGGTGGTTGTCCTCGGTATAGACGAAGCAGCCGGCCGGGTATTCGCTCGTCCGGTCGAGCAGCTCGCGGCCGAGCGCCTTGTCCACGATCGAGGAAATGCCGCCGTTTTCACTGAAGGCGACCTGGTAGAAGGCGTTTTCGACGACCGGCGGGGTTTCAGTTTCCTGAATCTCGGGCTGAGGACGGGTAAACTGCGCCGCGGGAATCGCCGCGTAGCCGAAGGAGGGCAGATCGGAGAGCGCCTGTCCGCCTTCAAACGAGAGCAGCTCGGTGCGCGCCTGAGCGGCGGGGTTGAAGGCCACGACCTGCTCGCCATTCGACTGGATTTTCGAGGCGATGCAGCGAAGCGCCGCGTCCGCCTCTCGCCGCGCGGTGGTTTCGGCCCGCTCAATCCAGGCCCTGTGCTGCATCCAGGTCTCGTACACCCGCCGCCCCTGATAGCCGCTGGTGCCGTAGGAGTGCTCGTCGTTGCACAAGAGAGCGCGCCAGGCGCGTTCAAAGGCCTCGGCGGGGTAGAGGTAGTCCGGGTCGAGCAGCGCGGCCAGCGCGGCCAGCTTTTCGGCGGTGGGCAGCGCGCGGTCGGCGGCGAACTTGTCGGCCAGCAGCTCGGGCGCGGAGACGGGGTGCTGATACCAGCCGCCGGTCAGGTCGCCGCGCAGCGTGGGAATCACCGCGTCGTATCTCTCGCGGAACTCGTCCAGCACCCGGTCGGGGCTGCCCAGCGCCTCGAATCGCGGCCACTGCCACTGCTGGTTCCAGGCGGCCATCGCGTCCACCTGGTCGAGGTCGGGAGCCTGATCGTCGCCATAGCTGGCCGTCAGCCAGATTTCATAGGGGTATTTCGCCTCGATGCGGGGCAGGTTATGCGCCATGGCGTTCTCCATGCGCCGGACGGGCGTGATCCAGGGCATGCTGCGCCCGTTCGCCGCCGGGTACAGCCCGAACACCACGCCGCCGTGGCCGTAGTTGCCGCCCGAGTGTACCAGGATTTTTTCGCCGCCCTGGGCGCTCTGCCAGTAGAAGATGCGGGGCAGATCGCTGTCGAAGTTCATGTCGATGCGCGCCGCGCCGCCCTTGCCCTCGGTGTTCCAGGTAGCGCCCTCCACGCCGGTCTCCTGCAGCCAGGCGCGCGAGGGCAGCGGGTTCCACTGGTTGGGCGAGAAAATGATGTGCTTATATCCGGCCTCGGCGTACGGCTCGACCATTGCCCAGTTCAGGCCGTTGTTGTCGATCATGGTCAGGGTGTGGCTGTCCACGCCCGCCTCGCGCAGCAGCCTGCCCTTTTCATAGGTCGAGCGGCACAGCTCCTCCAGGCCGTAGACCTGCGTGTGGTTGCCCGCAAGCCCCGCGCACACGCCGATCTTCCCGGGCTCCACGTACTCGCGCACCAGCCTTTTCGCCGCGCGCGCGCCGCGGTCGAGCGCGTAGTTGCCGAAGAACCAGGTGCCCTCGACCGTGTAGCGATACCGGTTTTCGGGCGGCCGGTCGGCCGTCTGGTCGCACAGCGCCATCGCCTGCTTCAGGAAGCGCGAGCTGTTGTAGCGCTGGATGTACTGCGAGTTGTGCAGGCCGATGTCGGTGTGCGAGGAAATCATGATGTAGACGCGCCACTGACGCGGCTTCTCCCAGGTTCCCTCCTCGCTCGCCAGCAGCTCGCCCGAAAGCGACCGCAGCTCCCAGCGCACCTGCCGCGTCCGCTCGGGACGGGGCAGCATCGCCCGCGCGTGACCCTCGCCCGAGGCGACGCCCAGCTCCTGCTCGCAGATCGTCTCGCCGCAGGCAGCGTCCGCCGCCCGCAGTATCGCGTGAATCGCCTTGCCCTCAAGGCGCGTGTACACCTCGACCGCCTGCCGGTTCGCCCGGTCGATCATCGACACCGGCACGACGTGCAGGCTGGTTTGCGTTGTCATACCCATTCCTCCTTCGTTCGCGTGCAGAAAGGTTTCTCCTGCGCTTTGTGCCTCTATTTTAACATATATTTCGCGCTTTGCAAGGGGATATTTCGCACCGCCAGGTGTACTTTTCGCCAGGCTGAGCCTGGAGGCGGTGCTGCCGCCGGCCGCACGAATCCTTCGGCCATAGATCAGAGCCTCAGGATTCTTCGTTCGAGCGAATGCGCAGTGCTGCTCCCCATAAGGCGGAAGCGGAGTGTGGATGTATCAGCAGGCAGGGCCGACGGCCAACTGCTGCCGCTGGCCGCACGAATCCTTCGGCCATAGATCAGAGCCTCAGGATTCTTCGCTCGAGCGAATGCGCAGTGCTGCTCCCCATAAGGCGGAAGCGGAGCGTGGATGTATCAGCGGGCAGTGCCGACGGCCAACTGCTGTCGCCGGCCGCACGAATCCTTCGGCCATAGATCAGAGCCTCAGGATTCTTCGCAATTCCTCAACTCGAGGATACTCCCCACAAGAGTAACGGATGAACGAGCGAAAGACGTGCGCGGTTCCCCGAATGGAACGTGGGTTGGGGCGGGCAGATAAAAAACAGCGCCCGCCGCCGTCCCTTCACGGGTCGGGCGATGGGCGCCTGTTTCTCGTGTCCTTTGAACCGCGATTGAGTTCGGAGAACCGCATCTCTGTATGCTGTTTTGTTTCGCGGATCAGACTGTTTTCCGGGAAGGGTTTGGGGAGGCGCCTTTTTCAAAAAGGCGGCCTCCCCAACGTTCCCTCCGCCCCCCCCGTCACTCCTTCACGCTGCCGCGGACGATGCCCTTGGCGAAGTGCTTCTGGAGGAAGGGGTACAGGCACATG
>CAKUFB010000244.1 GCA_934647145.1 uncultured Clostridia bacterium | reverse complement strand
GGGCTACGTGCAGGACGGCGATAAGGCCGTCATACTGGGCGAGAGCGGCGAGTGGTACCGCGTGCGCGTGGACGGCAGGGAAGGATACCTGAAGAAAATCTACCTGGACGGCGCGGCGCAGCCCGCCTCCACCCCCGCGCCGGAAAGGACGCCGGAGCCTGAACGCGAGGCGGCCATCCGGATTGAAAACGGCGGTACGCTCCACCTGAGAAAGGGGCCGGGCACCGACACGGAATCGCTGGGCTACGTGCAGGACGGCGATAAGGCCGTCATACTGGGCGAGAGCGGCGAGTGGTACCGCGTGCGCGTGGACGGCAAAGAGGGATACCTGAAGAAAATCTATCTGGACGACTGACGCAGAGCATACAAAGGAGAAAAGCGATATGAGAACGCGATCGAGTCATCCGTTTGCGAGAATCCTGCTGTGCCTGACGGCGGCGCTTCTGGCGCTGTGCCTGGGCGCGGCAGGGGCCGAGGGGGCGAGAACCCTCAAGCTGGGCATGCGCGGAGACGACGTGCTTTTGGCGCAGCGCCGCCTGACCGAGCTGGGCTATTACGAGGGCGAGGCGGACGGCGCGTTCGAGGCGGAAACCCGCGCAGCGGTCAGGCGCTTCGAGGCGGCCAACGGCTATGCGCAGCGGGGAACCCTGACCGAAGCGAAGCAGAAGCGGCTCTTCAGCGCGCAGGCCGTTTCAAGGAGCGAGTACGACGCGGTCTGTCCGCTGTCCTCGGGCAGCAAGGGCGAGGCCGTCAAGCGCCTGCAGGAGCGTCTGAGCGCGCTGGGCTACTACGGCGGGACGATCGACGGCGCGTACGCAAAAGCGGTCAAATCGGCGGTCAGGGCCTTTCAGACGGCCAATGGCCTCAGGGCCACCGGAAAGGCCGACACGAACACCCGAAGGCTCATGAACGGCGAAACGGCCGTGAGCTTTGCCGAGTATCAGACGTTCTGCGCGCTGTCCTCGGGCAGCAGCGGCGAGGCCGTGCGGCTTCTGCAGATGAGGCTCAGGGCGCTGGGCTACTATACCGACGAGGCGGACGGCAAGTATGGAGCGGCGGTCAAGGCGGCGGTCAAGCGCTTTCAGACGGCGCACGGCCTGAAGGCGACGGGAAACGCCGACGCGGCGACCAGAAAGCGGATGAACGCGCAGGACGCGACCCCCGCGTCGCAATACGATACGGTGTGTCCGCTCAAGTACGGCGAGAAGAACGCGGCGGTGAAGCTGCTCAAGGCGCGGCTGGCCGAGCTGGGCTACTTCGCGGGCGCGATGAACGAGACCTACGACAAGGCGACCCGCACGGCGGTTTCCGAGTTCCAGTCGGCCAACGGGCTGAAGGCCACCGGCAGCGCCGACAGCGCGACCCGCGCGCTGATGAACGGCGACAAGGCGAAGGATTCCTCGGCCTATTATCAGGCGCTCGCGCTCCGGCCGGGCGCGTCCAGCGCGGCGGTGAAGGCGCTCAAGGAACGCCTGAAGGCGCTGGGCTACTTTGAAGGCACGATCGACTGCGGCTACGACAAGGCGCTCAAGAGCGCGGTTTCGCTCTTTCAGCAGGCCAACGCGCTCAGGGCGACCGGCACGGCCGACAAGGCCACGCGCCAGGCGATGAACGGGGCGCAGGCGGTGACGAGGGCGGAGTTCGACCTGATTCGGCCGGTTGCCTCGGGCGAGAAGAGCGAGGCGGCCGCGCAGGTGCAGCGCCAGCTCAAGGCGCTGGGCTACTATACCGGCGCGGCGACCGGCCGTCTTGATCGGGAGACGCTGCAGGCGCTTTCGGATTTCCAGGCGGCAAACGAGCTGAGCAAGACCGGCAGGGCCGACGCGCCCACCCGCAAGCTGCTCAACGCGGGCACCGGCCTGACGCGGGAGCAGTACGACGCCTTCCGTCCGCTCAAGTCCGGCGACAGGGGCGAGGCGGTCAGGCTGCTGCAGACGCGCCTGCTGCAGCTGGGGTTCTATGTCTGGGATGTGAACGGCAGCTACGACGCGAACACCAAAACCGCGGTCAAGGCGTATCAGACCGCGGCGTCTATCCGCGCGACCGGCGCGGCGGACAGCGCCACCCGCAAAAAGATGAACGCCCCGGACGCGGTGACCCGCGCCGCCTACGACGCGAATCGCGTCCTGGCCAAGGGGGAGAAGTCCAGCACGGTGCGCCTGATGAAAAACCGGCTCAAGACGCTGGGATACTATTCGGGCGAGGTAAACATCAGCTTTGACGAGGCGCTGGTCACGTCGGTCAAGCTGTTCCAGACCGCGCATTCGCTTCCCGTGACGGGGCAGGCGGACGTGGCGACCCGGCAGTCGATGTTCTCGAGCGACGCGGTGACCTATGAAATCTACCTGACCTACTGCCCGATCAAATACGGCGAAAAGGGCGCGGCGGTGCGCACGGTGCAGCGGCAGCTGCTCAACCTGGGGTACTATTCGGGCGCGCTGGACGGCAGCTTCGGTTCGGCGCTGCTGCACGCGGTCAGGCTGTTTGGCCAGGCAAACGAGCTCACCGTCGAAAAGAGCGTCAGCGCCGACGTGCGCAGGCTGCTCAACTCGGGCGGCGGGATTTCTCTGGCCGAGTACTACCGCATCTGCGCGGTCAAAAAGGGCGACAAGGGCGAGGGCGTGAGGCAGCTGCAGCTGCGGCTGGCCGAGCTGGGCTACTATACGGGCAGGCAGGACAGCGTGTTTGGAGACGAGCTGATTACGGCGGTGAAGCTGTTCCAGAAGGCGCACTCGCTCGAGCAGACCGGCGCGGCCGACAGGGCGACCCGCGCCGTCATGAACGACAAAAAGGCGCTGACGCTCAAGCAGTACCGCGACCAGCTGCAAAGCGAGCTGGAGAATCGCCCGGCCGTCACCAGAGACGAGAAGATCGAGAAGTTGATCGCCGTGGCCGAGAGCCGGCTGGGCTGCAGGTACGTGCTCAACTCGAAGGGGCCGGACGCCTTCGACTGCTCCAACTTTACCAAATACTGCTTCGGCAAGGTCGGCGTGAAGATTTCGGCGCGCGTGATTGCGCAGGGCTACATGACCGGCTATCCCAAGATCACCGACCCCAAGGAGCTGCAGCGGGGCGACCTGCTGATCTTCGACACGGTCAAGACCGACGACGACCTGAGCGACCACGCGGGCATCTATCTGGGCGACGACCAGTTTATCCACTGCTCGTCGGTGCGCGGCCAGGTGGTCGTCAGCCGGTTCTCGACGTATGGTAACTTCTCATGGGCGTTCAGACTGCTTTAATCCGGGAGGACGAGCGGCTGGAGGAGCTGAGCGGCCCGTCGCTCGTCATCCTGCAGAAGGAAAGGGCCTTTCACTATGGCACCGACGCGGTGCTGCTGGCCGACTTTGCGCAGCCCAGACCCCGCGAGCGGATGATCGATCTGGGCACGGGCACCGGCGTGATCGCGCTGCTGTGCGCCTCGCGCCAGGAAAGCGCGCGCTGCACCGCGGTGGAAATCCAGCCCGACATGGCCGACATGGCCGCGCGCAGCGTGCTCCTCAACGGCCTGGAGGGGCGCGTGCAGGTGCTGTGCGAGGACTTCAGGCAGGCGCATCGCGTCCTGGGCTGCGAACAGTATGCGCTGGCCGTCTGCAACCCGCCCTACGGCAAGGCGGGCGGCGCGCTGTGCAGCGAGCGCGAATCCGAGCGCATCGCGCGGCATGAGGGCGACTGCACCATTGAGGACGTATGTCTTTCCGCCTTTCGCCTGCTGCGAACCGGCGGGCGCTTCGCCGTCATTTTTCCCGCCCCGCGCATGCTGGAGCTGATGTGCGCCATGCGCGCCGCCCGGCTCGAGCCCAAGCGCGTGCGCACCGTCCACCACCGCGCGATCGACGCGCCCAGGCTGGCGCTCGTGGAGGCGGTCAAGGGCGGCGGCTCGATGCTGCACTGGCTGCCCCCGCTCATCCTCCAGTCGGACGACGGCGCGCCCACCGCCGAATATCTCCGCATCTACCAGGCTGAGCCTGGAGGCGGTGCTGCCGCCGATTCTTACACGAATTCGGGGCCCATACATTAGAGGCCCCGGATTCTTCGTGGTCGGCAGGCTGAGCCTGCAGCCACTTGCTGCCGCGGGTTCTGGCGACGACCATTGGCCGCCATAGATCGAAGCGGCCAAGGTCTGCGTGGTTCCGCATTGCAGCGTCTCCCGCTGGGGGAGGCTCCGCTTCGCTTCGCGCTCCCCCAGACCCCCACCGAAGTTTGTCTGGTGGGCGCTGCCCACACACTGGCTGCCGCGGGTTCTGGCGACGACCCTTGGCCGCCATAGATCGAAGCGGCCAAGGTCTGCGTGGTTCCGCGTTGCAGCGTTTCCCGCTGGGGGAGGCTCCGCTTCGCTTCGCGCTCCCCCAGACTCCCACCGAAGTTTGTCTGGTGGGCGCTGCCCACACAC
>CAKUFB010000243.1 GCA_934647145.1 uncultured Clostridia bacterium | reverse complement strand
CTGGGCGAGGAGCTGGCCTACGTGCCCAAGTACAAGGGCAAGACCAACGAGGCCTTCACGATGCACCTGATCAACCAGGCGCTGTGCGCGGCCAAGTTGCCCGAGGGACGGCCGGTCACGCTGCTCGACCCGATGTGCGGGCGCGGCACGACGCTGTTTCAGGCGGTCAACCGCGGCTTTTCGGCCACCGGCGCGGAGATTCACGCCGCGGAAATCGAGGAGTGCGACGGGTACTTCAGGCGATACCTGGAGATGGGCCGGTTCAAGCACGCGCGCAAGAAGGGCTCCCTGACCTGTCAGGGCAGGGGCGCGCCGGTCACCGAGTTCACCTTCGCCCGGGACGCGGCGGCCTTCAAGGCGGGCGACACGCGCTCGCTTCGGCTGATTGCCTGCGACGGGACGAGACTGCCCGAGCTGCTCAAAAAGGAACGCTTTTCGCTGATCGTCGCCGACCTGCCCTACGGCGTGCAGCACGCGCCCGGCGAGCAGGGGAGGAAAACCGCCCCCTTCGAGGAGGTCGTCGCCAAAAGCGTTGCCGCCTGGAAAAGGCTGCTTGCGCCCGGCGGGGCGATGGCGCTGGCCTTCAACGTGAACACGCTGCCCGCGGACAGGGTGCGCGGCCTGATGGAAGGGGCCGGGCTCGAGGTCATGCGCGGCGAGGGCTACGACGGCCTCGCCCATTTTGTCGAGCAGGCGATCACGCGCGATCTGGCGGTCGCACGGGCATAACGCGCTCTTTTCGCGCATAGGATGAAGTGAATCAGTCTGTCAGCGGCGGCTCGTCCGCCTTGCTTCCGTTTTCAACTCAGGAAGGAGTTTATATCGTGGATTATCAGACGCTCTATGGAAAAACCGTGCAGGAGCTGCGCGCGCTGGCGAAGCAGCAGAGGGTCAGGCTGCCGGCCGGCATCCGCAAGACGGACATGATCGAGCGCCTGCTCGCCGACCAGTCCGAGCGCTCGAGCAAGCCCGAGGAAGCGCCCACTGAAGCGGCGCAGACGGGGAAGCCCGAGGAAGCGCCCACTGAAGCGGCGCAGTCCGCTCCGGCGCAGACGGGTAAGCCCGAGGAAGCGCTCACTGAAGCGGCGCAGTCCGCTCCGGCGCAGGCAAGCAAGCCCGAGGAAGCGCTCACTGAAGCGGCGCAGTCCGCTCCGGCGCAGGCAAGCAAACCCGAGGAAGCGCCCACTGAAGCGGCACAGTCCGCTCCGGCGCAGGCGGGCAGGCCCGAGGAAGCGCCCACTGAAGCGGCGCAGTCCGCTCCGGTGCAGGCGGGTAAGCCCGAGGAAGCGCCCACTGAAGCGGCGCAGTCCGCTCCGGCGCAGGCAAGCAAGCCCGAGGAAGCGCCCACTGAAGCGGCACAGTCCGCTACGACGCAGGCGGGTAAGCCTGAGACCGTTCGTCCCGAGGAGGCGCAGGAGAACGCGCGCAGGGGACGCGGTCACCCGCCGCGCAGGAATCAGCCGGGGACGGCGGAGGAAAAAAACGCCGCGCAGAGCCTGAAGCCTGAATCTGTAACCAGCGCGCCGGCACCGGCGGGACAGGAGAAAAATGAAAAGCCTGACCGGCGCAGAGGACGCGGCGGGCGGGGGACGTCCGGCCGCAGGAATCGGGGCGAGGACGCACAGCCCGCGCCTGAGCAAAGGCCCGCGACCGACCAGCCCGAGCAGTCGATCGCGCCGGTCGAGCAGAGCGCGGTACAGGCTGCGAAGCCTGAGGAAAAGCCCGCGCAGGGGGCAAGGCCGTGGGCGAACCGCACCCGGACGGACGGCCAGAACGCGCCGGTCGAGCAGAGCGCGGCACAGGCCGCGAAGCCTGAGGAAAAGCCCGCGCAGGGGGCAAAGCCGTGGGCGAACCGCACCCGGACGGACGGCCAGAACGCGCCGGTTGAGCAGAGCGCGGCGCAGGCCGCGAAGCCTGAGGAAAAGCCCGCGCAGGGGGCAAAGCCGTGGGCGAACCGCACCCGGACGGACGGCCAGAACGCACCGGTCGAGCAGAGCGCGGTACAGCCCGCGAAGCCTGAGGAAAAGCCCGCGCAGGGGGCAAGGCCGTGGGCGAACCGCACCCGGACGGATACGCAGCCTGTGCCTGATGCGCGCCCCGGCGTGCAGCCGCGCCCCGTTCAGGCGGCCGAGAGACCGATGCAGAGTCCCATGGCGAGGCCGCAGGGCGACCTGCGATGGCAGGACAGACGATTTGTTCAGCCCGCCGCCCAGACGCAGGACGTCCCCGCCGAGCGCCGGGTTTATGCGCCCGCGCAGGCCGCGCCGCAGACCTATCGTCCGCAGAACGCCTTTCGGCCGAACAATCCGCCCCAGACCGACGCGGCGGAGCCTGCGGAAGGCGCGCCCGTCGATCCCAGACGCACTGAAAACACGGACAGACCGCGCTTTTACAACGCGGAATACGGCCTGAGCAACCAGGCGGTCAGCGACCTGCTGGCCTCGGGCGAATGCAGGGACGCGCAGGGCGTGCTGGAGATCTGCCCGGACGGCTACGGCTTCGTGCGCTCGAAGAATTACCAGCCCGGAATCAACGACTGCTATATCTCCAACGCGCAGATCAGGCGCTTCAGCCTGCGCACCGGCGACTTTCTGGTGGGCAAGGCGCGCCCCCAGCGCGAGGGCGACCGCTACGCGGGCATGATCTACGTCTCCACGGTCAACGGCGAGCGCGCCGACCGCAGCGCCGTCAGGAAGCGCTTTGAGGATCTGACCCCGATCTATCCCAACGAGCGCCTTCGCCTGGAAAACCCGGAAAACGAGAACCAGCTGGCCCTGCGCGCGGTGGACATCGTCGCGCCCATCGGCAAGGGGCAGAGGGGACTGATCGTCTCCCCGCCCAAGGCCGGAAAGACCACCCTGCTCAAGCAGATCGCCGGCGCGATCGAGAAAAATCACCCCGAGGTGCACCTGATGGTGCTGCTGATCGACGAGCGCCCCGAGGAGGTCACCGACATGCAGCGCAGCACCGGCGGCGAGGTCATCTACTCCACCTTCGACGAGGATCCCGAGAACCACACCCGCGTCTCCGAGCTGGCCATCGAGCGGGCGCAGCGCCTGGCCGAAATGGGCAGGGACGTGGTCATCCTGATGGACTCGATCACCCGCCTGGCGCGCGCCTACAACATGGTCATCCCGCCCACCGGGCGCTCGATGTCCGGCGGCATGGACCCGGGCGCGCTCATCAAGCCCAAGAAGTTCTTCGGCGCGGCAAGGAATATCGAGCGCGGCGGCAGCCTGACCATACTGGCCACCGCGCTGGTCGAGACCGGCAGCCGCATGGACGACGTGATCTACGAGGAGTTCAAGGGCACCGGCAATATGGAGCTGCACCTGGACAGAAAGCTGTCCGAAAAGCGCATTTTCCCAGCCATCGACATCCTCAAGTCGGGCACCCGCCACGAGGAACTGCTGCTTACACCGGATGAGATGGAGGGCGTGTACGCCATGCGCCGCCTGCTTTCCTCAGGCAACCAGCAGGATTCGCTCGAGCAGCTCATCGGCATGCTGGTCAAGTCGCCCGACAACAAAACCTTCCTGCAGCGGATTCGCGGCTGCGTGTCCATGTGGGAAAAGGAAGGCTATTCGGTGGGCAGATAATGCGGTTTGTTCTAAATGATTTAACAAAAACGGATTGCATTTGCGGGCTCGGCATGCTATAATAAACCTGCATTGTGCAAGTGGCAAGTGAGGTGAGAACCATGAAGGAAAAGATCCATCCCAACTACGGCAAGGCGGTCGTCCGCTGCGTCTGTGGTGAGACCTTTGAAACCGGTTCGGTGAAGAAGGAGCTTCGCGTTGATATTTGCTCGAAGTGCCATCCTTTCTATACCGGCAAGCAGAAGCTGGTGGATACCGGCGGACGTGTCGATCGCTTCAAGAAGCGCTACGGCATGTAATCTGCATCGTCATGCGAAAATTCAGACCGGGCGTTTTCGTCCGGTCTGTTTTTCAATCAACCATCGGCGCGGCAGGCGCAGGCAACCGGCAGCAGGTGGGTGCAGGCATTGTCGGCCAACCCCTCGGTCGCCTTCGGCGACAGCTCCCCTTTCATGGGAGCCTTGACGCAGCAAAAGTGCCTCTTGCCTCTCCTGAAAGGGGAGGTGCCTGCAACGCAGGCGGAGGGGTTCGCGGGCGCAGAATTCGGGAACTCCAATCTATGGTACCCGGATTCGTCGCTAGAATTGGCAGCAGCACGCAAACTTCGGTGGGGTCTGGGGGAGCGCGAAGCGAAGCGGAGCCTCCCCCAGTTAGTCCGCATCGGCAAGGACGACAGCTGCTTGCCGCCGCGCATCCTGTCGCCAGGCTGTGTGCTGTTCAGGAGCCGTCTTACAGCCGCCCTGCGGCGGCTGCGCCGCCGCAGGGCGGGACACTGGGGAGGGCGGCCTGAACGGCCGCGCCTCCCC
>CAKUFB010000242.1 GCA_934647145.1 uncultured Clostridia bacterium | reverse complement strand
GATCAGATAGATGACCGCCGGCAGCAGAAAGACATACAGCGCGATGTTTCTGCGGGCCAGCTTCAGGTTGCTGTGCAGGGCCTGCCTGCGCGAATAATGTTGAGTCAGCTGCTTTGCGCTCATGCTCATACTCCTTCCTGCCAGGCCGCGCGCAGCGCTCTGGCCACGCACCGTCCGTATTCTACAAGGTTCTCCTGCGTCGCGATGTTGTCCGCTGTTCCAAAATAGGCGGTCTCAAGCGACAGGCACAGCCGCACGCCCTCGCGGTGCGAGAAGAAGCCGGTGCTGGAGCGGTTCATCCCGTCGTCCACGTTCCACTCGACGTTCGCGTCCATGTCGTTGACCGTTCGGTACTGGAAGGAGGCCGGGTCGCGCCGGGTTTCCTCCTCCAGCAGCTCGCCGAAGCGCGCCTGCGCCGGACGAAGAGCCAGGTTCTTGCGCACCTCGAAGGTCACGTCGTTCCGGCCGCCCACATGCCAGGGCGAGTGCAGGTCGAGCATATAGACGATATGGTTTTCCTCCGCCAGCGCCTTGACCGCGCGCACCGACGCGTAGATCGGCTCGCCGCGGTAGTCGCGGTTGTGGTCGTGCGGAGCGCGGTTCTTGCCCTGATCGCCGGCCATCACGCCGTCCATGTCCATGAAGGGCGCGGCCAGTACCTTCACGCCCTCGATCGGCCGCTCGCACAGCTCGCTGAGGATTCCCTCCATCACGTAGGTGCCGGTCGATTCGCAGCAATGATGCCGGCTGGTGAACAGGAAGACGTCCTCGCCCTCGCCCAGCGTGACCAGCGGCTGCTCTGCCCCCTTTTCGCTCAGGCACAGCGCGCTCACCTGCAGGTTCTTCTCCTTCGCGAAGCGCTCGAAGCGCTCGACCGAATAGAGCAGGTCGTGGCAGAAGTATACGTCGTCCTCGTCCGGGCCGAAGGCGTAGGTGAACGCGCATCGATCCTCGCTCACCCTTCCGCCCCACGCCCATTTCTTCAGGTCGTGGCTGACCGCCGCGCCGAAATAGCCCAGCCAGGCCTTGGGGGAAAAGTCGAACGTGACCGTCCGCCCCGCCGCGCCCTTTACGCGAAACGCCCAGTAAAACCAGTCCTCCGTCGTGTCGCGGAGCTCGTTTTCAAGAAACACATGGTCTTTGTCCACTCGAATCAGGCGAATGTTCCCGCCCGGAAAATCCTTTGTAATTTCCATCGCTTCGTCCCCCTTTTTCAGTCTCCTCCGCGTCGGAAACGACCCTTTGCGCCGCCTTCACCTTATTATAAACTGCGCAAAACCGCATTTCCATGAGAAATATCGTCTTCTTGCTGGATAATGTTGACTTTTCAAGGTCGATCTAGCGGATAATGTCCTGAATATCCGCAGCCGGAACCTGCTTGGGATCCACGCCGCGCGCGCTCGCCAGCGCCGCCGCGACGCCCGCCGCCTCGCCCATCGCCACGCACATCGGCATCACGCGGTAGTTCGAGTGCGCCATGTGGGTGCCGGAGATGTTCCTGCCGGCCAGCAGCAGCCCGTCCACGCCGTCGGGCAGCAGGCAGCGATAGGGGATTTCATAGGCGTTGTCCCTGGGGAATTTCTTCTGCGCGCCGGTAGCGTCCAGGCTGGCGCCGGTCAGGTTGTGCACGTCGAAGTTGAACCTCGCCTCGCGCACCACCCAGTCCTCAAAGTGCGCGCAGGAGAGGATGTCCTCCCCGGTCAGGGTGTACAGGCCCTTGAAGTGGCGGGTCTCGCGCACGCCGAGCAGCGACGCGCTGCTGATCAGGAAGCACTTTTCATAGCCGGGCACGTACTCGCGCAGGAAGTCCACGATCGCGTTGAGCTGACTGCGGCAGACCATTTCGCCCCTGGTCAGGCTGAGCGCGTCGGTGCCGTCGATCTGGATGCAGTTGGTCATGTTGACCGTCACCACGCCGGGCAGCATGTTCTTATACAGCAGCACGTGACCCGCCGGGAAGGGCAGCAGCTTCTTGGCCAGCGCCTGCAGCTCGCCCCTGGGGGTGTCCACCGTGGTCTCGAACGAGCCGGGGAACACCGCGCGCTCGTAGTCCACGCCCGCCACCTTGAACATGATCGAAACCGGCTGCATCAGGCCGTCGCTTTCGCGCCCCTTGAAGTAGGGCACGCCTGCCCGGGCGGCCAGGTCGCCGTCGCCCGTCGCGTCGATGAGCACCCTGCAGGCGATCACCTCGCGGCCCGACTTGCTCTCAATGATCACGCCGGTCACGCGGCCGTCCTCCAGGATCACGCCGCACGCCATCGTGTACAGGCGAACCTCTGCGCCCGCCTCGGCGAGCATGTCCAGGCACAGGGTCTTCATCTGCTCGGTGTCGATCACGACGGGGGGCACCTCGTTGCCCTCCGGCCGGTTGCGCTCGGACATGCGCTCGAGCAGCTCCGAGTAGAACCTGCTCCTGACCGAGCCGGTAAAGTGGCTCATCATGCCGACGGTCGCGACGCCGCCCACCGCGTCGGCGTTCTCGATCAGTATGGTCTTCGCGCCCTGACGCGCCGCGTTGACGGCTGCGGAAAAGCCCGCCGGGCCGCTGCCGGCCACCAGCACGTCGCATTCCGCCGCCACGGGAAGTTTTTTCGCAGGTTCTTCATAATATCTCATATTTCATTACCTCGCAGTGTTTCATTTTTAATCATTGTAACACGCTTTCGCCCTGTAAACCTTCGATTTTCCGACTGAAATCTATGAAAATCCACACTAATTCAAAGATAGCCGCCCAGGCGCTGGTCTGAATTGACATTTTATGGTATGATTCAGTTAATGTCCAAAACGGATTTCACAGTCCCAGACTGCGCAATTAAAGGAGGTTTGTTTTCATGAGCTGCACCCTGACCTTTACCGGCGACATCATGTGCCAGATTCCGCAGACCGCCGCCTGCACCACCGAACACGGCTACGACTACTCCCCCGTCTTCAGTCGCGTCCGGTCGCTGCTGTCCGGCGGCGACTACCTGGTGGGCAACCTGGAAACGCCCATCGCGGGCGAGCAGGCCGGCCTGTCCAGCGCGATGTACGCCTTCAATACGCCCGTCGAGTTCGCCGAGGAGCTCCGCCGCGTGGGCTTCGACCTGGTGTCCACCGCCAACAACCACTGCATGGACCGCGGAATCGAGGGCCTGTACGCCACGCTGGACAGCCTGGACAGGGTCGGCCTTGCGCACGTGGGCACCGCCCGCACGCCGAAGGAGCGGGAAACGCCCTTCATTCACGAGATCGGCGGCATCCGCGTGGGCTTCGTCGCCTACACCTACGGCACCAACGCCTTCGCCCACCATACCTTCCTTCAGCCCGGCGAGGAGCACGCCGTCAACCTGTTCATGCCCGAGGAAACGCTCGAGGGCTCGATTCACCTGCTCGACGAGGACACCATTCCCGCCCTCACCCAGGCGTACTACGGCCGCAAGAGCGAAATCTTCGACCGCCGCATCGCGCCGCACCTGCGCCAGATGGCTCTCGATGTGACCCGCCTGCGCAATCACGGGGCGCAGTTCATCGTCTTCCTCATGCACAGCGGCGGCCAGTACAACCTGCTGCCCGAGGCCTACACGCTCGAGCTGGCCCGGCGCATCCGCGAAACCGGCGTCGACCTGATCGTGGGGCACCACCCGCACGTCATCCACCCCATGCCGGTCGAGGACGGCTGCCCCACCGCCTACTCCCTGGGCAACTTCAGCTACACCCCCAACTTCAGCCCGGTCGGAGCCGGAAAGCGCGCCGAGTACTCCGTCGTGCTGCGCGTCGACCTCGAAAAACAGGCCGAGGACAGGGCCGCAATCGCCGCCATGCGCTTCGCCCTGTGCAAGAGCGTCTTCAACCGCAACGGCTCGACCTGCGTCATGACCATCCCCCAGCTGCTCTCCGAAGCCGCCGATGAACAGGAGCGAACCGCCCTCCTGCGCGACAACCAGTTCTTCGTCAACAAGTTCCGCTGCGCCCCCGAGGACGCCCCCGTCGAGCTGCAGGACTGGTACGAGGTGGGAACGTTCGAGAGGCGGCTTTTCTGAGAAAAGCCCCTCTCGAGCTCTCCCGAAAAGCACTCTGATCCACGCAATTAACTACAGAAACAAACGCAGCTTCCCCGAATCCGGCGTGGGTCGGGGACGGGGATACGTTCGAGAGGCCGCCTTTCTGACCGGGCAGTGCCCGGCTCCACTTGCTGCCGCCGGAGAAACGCAGTGCGGTTCATTGGCGCAGCACATCGCGGCCGCGCAGTCTCCTGCGCCTCTCGAGCTCTCCCGGAAAGCACTCTGATCCGCATTACAAAACAGGCAAAAGATACGCACTTCCCCGAATCCGGCGTGGGTCAGGGGCGCCTTGATCGCGTCGGATGAGCCTCCCCTGAAAGGGGAGGTGTCCGCGATGCGGACGGAGGGGTTCGGAAACGCAGAATTCGGGAACTTCAATTTATGC